>NZ_JBPMGE010000076.1:0-51731 GCF_054014795.1 Candidatus Pyrohabitans sp.
GAGGTCGAGGCAAAGCCGGGGAGCCTGCTCATAAGCAAGGTGAGCGAGCCCCACGGCGTTAAGGCGAAGACGCGCATGCGCGTCCTGGTTGCGATTGCCCCGCCAATATAGCTACTTCAGCTTTGCCAGTATCGCCTTAACGTCGGTACTGCGCTGCGGGGTGCGCATTAACTCTTCATAGGTACTCCGCTGCTCGCGGTAGAATATCCCGGTAGGTATCCCATCCTCCGCAAGCGCCAGCCTCATTGCCTCGTCAATGCTGGACGGCGTATCCTCCAGCGGGTAAACCTTCTCCCTGTAGAGCTTCCAGGTGTTGTTGAAGGTGACGCAGGGCTGGAGCACGTCGACAAAGGCAAAGCCCCTGTGGAGTATCGCCTCCTTAATTATTTCTTTAAGGTGCTCAGCGTCGCCGGCGTAGCCGCGGGCGACGAAGCTCGCTCTCGAGGCGAGGAGCAGCGCTATGGGATTTATCGGCTCCTCCGGGTTTCCCTCGGGGGTGCTCCTTCCCCTGAAGCCCTTCGCAGTGGTTGCGCTCGCCTGCCCTGTGGTTAAGCCATAGATCGCATTGTCGTGGACTATAAGTGTGGCGTCTATGTTCTTCTTCGCCGCGTGGATAAGGTGCGCCAGACCCTCGTTGTAGGCGTCGCCATCGCCCGCGAAGCCGACAACGGTTAGCTCGGGGTTTGCCAGCTTTATGCCCGCAAGCATCGCCGGAACCCTGCCGTGGATGGTGTGGAAACTGCTCAGCGCGAGATAATCAGCAATCTTGCCGTGGCAGCCCACGCCTGAGACGAGCACCATCCTTTTCAAATCCATCTCCTCCGCAAGCTCAGCGGCGGCATCCTTGAAGGCTTTGATAACGCCGAAATTTCCGCATCCCGGGCACCAGACTATCTTTGCGCGCGTGTCGAGCTTCATGGGAACACCTCCTTCAGCCTTTGCACGAGTTCACTCGCCGTGAAGGGCCTGCCATCGTACCTTGAGACAAGCTCCGCCTCTATGCAGGCGTGTTCTTTGAGCAGCGACGCAAGCTGACCGGTGTAGTTGCACTCCACACAGGCGGCTCTCTCAAAGCTGAGCTTCTCTATCTCCCAGGTGGGGAAGGGGGAGAGGTAGCGTACCTGCACCACCTTCAAGTCCAGCTTCTGGGCCGCCTCAACGGCAGCGCCTGTGGTTGAGCCCCATGTGAAGACAACATCTCTACCCTTGCCGAAGATTCTAACCCCCTGCCTCCGCTTCACCTCCTCCTCTATTGCGCTGGCCTTTCTCATCCTCTTCTCGTACATCGCCTCGCTTGCCTCGGCGTCGTCGGTGGTGAAGCCCAGCTCATCGTGCTCATTGCCCGTAGCTTTAAGCACCACCCGAGGGGGAAAGGCGAGGGGGCTAACGCCCGAGTCGGTTATGAGGTACCTCTTATAGTTCGCGGCGTCGCCGTGATAAAGTAGGGGTGGCTCCTCCTGAATACCCTCGGGGTCTATCTCCGCCGTAGCTGCGCTCTCCGAGAGATACCTGTCCATGAGCAGCACCGCAGGCGTCTGGTAGCGCCAGGCCAGGTTGAGCAGCTCGCCGGCGAGGTAGAAGGCGTCCTCCACATCACCCGGCGAGGCGACGATGCGGGGAAACTCTCCATGGCCAGCGTGAAGCACAAACCTCAGGTCTCCCTGTGCATGCCAGGTGGGCAAGCCAGTGCTCGGCCCACCGCGCTGCGATTCGAGGAAGAGCACCGGCACCTCCGCCATGCCGGCGAGGCTTATTGCTTCCTGCATGAGTGCAAAGCCACCGCCTGAGGTGCCCACCATGGTCCTGGCTCCGGCAAAGGCAGAGCCTATTGCCATTACCGCGGCGGCAATCTCATTCTCGGGCTGGAGCACTGTTATACCCAGCTTCCTCTTCAGCGATGCAAGAAAGTGGAGCACCGAGGAGGAGGGCGTCATGGGGTAGGCATAGTAGTTTCTCAGCCCGGCTTTAGCCGCTCCCAGGCCAGCACCCTGATTGCCGTCCAGCAGAGGCTTGGCATCGCCTACCTTCTCAACCTCACGAATGCGTTCCATGCGCTTGGAGGCGTAGCTGTGGCCCATCTCCGCGAGAATTATGTCCTTCTCAGCCTTCTCGCCGTAGGCGTCGCGGTATATCTGGTTGAGAACCTGCACGTCTATGCCGTAGAGGTAGCACAGCGCTCCGAGTGCGGCTGCATTTCTGAACACCGACGGCGCCTCTGCCTGCGCCGCAAACTCGCCCATCGGTAGCGCGTAGCCCTCGGTGTAGCTGAATTTAGAGGAGTCGAAGAGCACCTGCTTAACGTGGCGCCTGTGCTGCGGGATAACATAATCCTGAAGTGCTATCAGAAGGTCGCCCCTCGCTTCGTGGCACCGCACCTTCTCTGTGCTCACCCTCACCACCGTCGCGTTGTGACCGCCACGTATCAGCGACTGGTACTCCACATGGATAAAGACGTGATAGCCGAGTCTTGAGAAGACCTTGGCGGCAACCAGACCGGCGCCCTTTACACCATCCCCCGCCATACCTGCGATACGAAATGTGAAATCCATTCTATCCCCCATGGTGTATGCTGCTTGGTGATAGAAAAAGCTTGTGCTAAATCAGCGCCCTGCTCCCTCCTGTGGGATATAATCATCATGAAAAATCATTAAAGAACAAAAACTTTTTATAGCCTTCTGGAGAGATAACCCCAGCATCAAAAGGAGGTCTGGAATGGCAGTGATAGAGGTAAATAAAGATACCTGCGTAGGCTGCGGTGAATGCGTGGACATCTGCCCTGCGGATGTCTATGAGCTTCAGGACGGCAAATCAGAGCCGGTAAGGATGGAAGACTGTGTCAACTGCTGCTCCTGCGTGGAGGTCTGCCCCACCAACTCCATAAACCATGAATCCTGCTAGTGCCAAAAATTAATTATATTGGTTTTGTCAGGTCTAACAACAAGGTGAGTTGATGAAAGTTAAGGACATAATGCACGGCGTGACAATTGTGGGCCCCTCGACGAGTGTTCTTGAAATCGCTCGCATAATGAAGGAAAAAAACATAGGCTCAGTTCTGGTTAAGCTGAATGAGGTTGACTGGGGCATTGTGACTGAGAGGGATATAATAACAAAGGTCGTATCTAAAGGGATAAGCTTCAAGGAAATAAAGGCGATCGATATAATGACAGAGCTTCGCGTGACCATCGACGCCTCAGCACCGGTAAGCAAGGCGAGCGAGCTTTTCAACATCTACCACATACGCCGCCTCCCTGTTATGGAAAATGGGGATATAATAGGAATGATAACCTCCCGCGACGTTGCAAAGTACTGCATGTTCAAGTCGCTCAGAGCAAAGAAGGAGTACAGCAGGGGGAGCAGGCATTTCAGATAGCTAAAATATCATCATCCTCTCTATCTTTTCAGACTCCACACCTGCTTCTTTCAGCTTCAGGGCGGTGACAATATTTCTTATCTCATTTTCCCTCAGGAAGAGGTGTGCCATGGGCACGCCTATGTGGAACCTGTCACCGCGGAAGGCGCGCTGATAGAGCTTTGTCATGTGTCTGCGAAGGGCTATCTCCAATGGAAGTACAGAGGCCACGCCCTCATACTCCCTAGCCGCCTCTGCGCTTGCCGGTGAGTAGACCATGCTGAAGGGCAGCTCCCTGCTGATGTTCTCGTAGTCTTTGATGATTGAGGCTATTATGTTGGTGTAGCCAAAGTGGGGAATTTCTGTGGCAATCTGCCCCAGATGGCGAAGGCCGAGCAGGGCGGTGAGCACCTCCCTCCTCACCCTGTACATCACTGGTATAAAGTGAGCCTCTGCACTCGAAATGTCGCTTCCCCTTAGCCGATACGCTGTGAGTATATTCTTAATGTCTATCTCCTTGCCCACAAGCTCTCTTGCGATGCCCCTGTCCCGGGTGGAAAGCGCAGAAACACTTGCCCAGAGGTTCTTGTAGAGGGCGCTTTCGAGGGCATTCGTGAGCACCGCTGGCGAGCCGTCCTCGGTGTAGTTTGGCAGCGCCTTAACAAGGGGCTTGTAGTAGTCAGTGCCCCTCAGCGTCTCCACGAGTTCGCGGATGTCCTGCGCTTCTATCATCTTCTGGATTCTATCTGCAGGCATGTCGCGGGTGGTGAAGAGAGGGTATCTCCGTATAACCTCCGGCGGCACGCCGGCCGCCTTAAGGCGTATGACGGCCTTTACCACCTCACTGCCAAACTTCTTGTAGAGCCTGTCCATCGCCGCCCTTGGCTCACGCCTGAGGCCCTTAACTATCCTGTCATACTCCTGGGCAAGGGAGCTGTAGAGCATCCCCTCTATGTTAGGGATGCTCACATCCTGGAGCTTGGAGATTTCCTTACCCACATAGGTGCCCTTGAGCAGGGATATCATATCCTCTACTGTCGCAACCTCTATCAGAGAGCGAAACTCTCCCTGCGTGAGCATTCGCGACCTTAAGGCACCTATCTTTGCATTGGTGTAGGCATAGTCACCTGCCGACATGCTCCAGCTCCCTAAAAATTAAGAGGTATTTATGTTTTAGATCCTTGTCAGGAGCATGAAGGATATAATCAATCCATAGAGCGCAATTCCTTCCGCCAGGGCGACTATGATGAGACCCCAGGTCATCATCTCAGGCTTCTCAGAGATAGCACCCAGCGCCGCCGCACCGGTGTGGCCGATAGCGAAGCCGGCACCTGCGGCTGCCAGGCCAACTGCAAGGGCTGCAGCAATCGCATACATACCCTTCTGGTTTCCGACTGCTGCCGCCTCTCCACCGGCAGCGGCGCCTTCCTCTGCAGCAAAGGCTATACCCAGCGAAGCCACCATCGCTATGCCCAATACAATTCCAAGAGCTGTTATCTTCCTCATGCTTTCACCTCTCCGTAATTTTTTGCTATCTTCTCCTATTTTACTGTTTCTCCTGATAGATTACCTTTAGCGGTGAGAAGAGCACACCGTTGCCCTGATAGAACTTTGAGAATATCTCATAGAAGTGCAACCTGAGGGTGTGCACAAAGGAGATGAATCCTTCCATTACCAGAATTATAATGTTGCCGAAGACAAACACAAGGGCGATGAGCAGACCCTTGGCCGGCACGGCGGAGGCGCTGAGGCCGTTCATGGCATTGACCATCATCAGCGACAGCGCTGCGTGCACCACTCCTATAATCGTAATTCTCAGGAAGGAGAGAGTATTCGTGAGGTACTTCATTGAGTTCTCAAAGGTCTCTATAAAGGCTATCAGTAGTCCCTCCTTCTTTATCAGCCACCCCTCGATGAAGATTAGCAGTATTGGTATTCCGATACCCAGGGCAATGGGAACCGGCTCCATCGCATCCTTGAACACCACGTAGCTTCCGCCAAGCAGTGCCCATATCCCGGGCACGCCGAAGGGACTTAACAGCCCGTGCTTGAGCTCACCCCTCATTGCATGGTTCACTATGTTTATAATTAAGCCGAAGATGAGCAGGCCTATACCGAGGTATATGGAGAAGTACACAGCCCGCATTATGCGGTTCTCCTCAGGGGAGCCGCCGAGAAGTGCACCTGTGAAGAACCTGTCCAGCACGGGCACCTTCACCGGCTCTATGGTGAAGCCCAGATACTTCTCCATGGGTGAAATACTTTCGCCGTGCGTGGCCTCAGCCTCTAAGCCGAACATGCTGCCGTACATAAAGCCCACAAGGGTCGCCATTATTCCGCACAGTATGAGCGTCCTTCCCAGCTTCCTTCCATTCTCACTAAGCCTCTTCATCTTAAAGCCCATGAAAACGCCGATGAGGGTTAGTATAAGCCCCTGACCTATGTCGCCGAACATGAACCCGAAGATGAAGGGGAAGGTTATGGCTATTATACTCGTCGGGTCTATCTCTCGGTAGTGGGGCGTGCCATAGGTGGTGGTCAGTGCCTCAAGCGGCTTGGTGACCTTTGGGTTGACAATAAGTGTGGGAGGAGTTTCCTCATCCTCCGGCTCGCTCACCTCAACCACACACGCTCCGGCTGTGCTCCTCTCTATTATCTCCACAACCTCATTCACACTGGCAGCGGGCACCCAGCCGGCGAAGTAGTAGGTGTTTCTGGTCCTCAGGAAGTTCAGATTGGCTTCGTCTACCGTCTTGGCGATTGTCAGGAATCTCTTATACCTCAGGAGGTTGGCCATCTCTCTGTTGGCTATCTCGCGAAGCTGATTTATTATCTCCCTTTCATCCTTCTCAAGCGTTGCTGCGTTCTCCTCAACCTTCCTCTTTGCCTCCTCGAGGGTGAAGGGAATTAGCCTCAGGGGTATCCCCACCTCCTCAAAGCGGTGGATTCTGAGCATCCTGGAAACATCAGCTTCATACTTTTTCAGGACAATCAAAACAATAAGAGCCTGCTTTTTGGATATCTCCCTGCTGTTGAGGATGTAGGTGTCTGTTATTTTACCCACACCCTCCTCAATCGCTGCGATTTCCTCCTTGGGTACAACACCAAAGAATATGGATGTGTATCTGAGCCCCCGCAGGTTCTTGGGACCGAGGCCAAAGACCTCGAGTTTCTCCAGTACGCCCCTGTAGCTCTGAAGCTCCTCCTTTTCCTTCCGCACCTCCGCAAGCCTGTTGTTCAGAGCCAGCACCCTGTCTTCGAGGAAGAATATCCTCTCTGCAATCTCCTCAAAGGTTTTTTTGACCTCTTCCTGGCTGGCGGGCAGCCTGCGCGCCACCTCCTCGAGTTCGCCCAGGGGTGGGGCTTCAATCTCCTCATCCAAACCCTGCTTCAGAATCTCAAGCAGATTGTCTATCTTGGATATCTGTTCAGAGGCTTCGATTCGAATCCAGGAACCCCCAGCACCGCGAAGCTTCAGCTTCTCAGCAACTTCAACACCATCGGAGGCGGAGTTTATAAAGTGAATAATACCCTTGTCCTTAAGCTCTTTAAGCACATGATTCTTGTGCTCCTCCAGGAGCACAGCTTCTACCTTCTTCATTGGCAGGGGCTTGAGCATCTCGCCACTCCTCTCCTTTGTGAACAGGTGGGTAAATGTACTGCTCAGCTTTTAAATTTTTCTGCCACCGCTAAAAAATTGTTGACCATCCGCGGGTAGGAAATCACATGCACATGCATGTAATTTGCAAGGGTGTTGTCTTTTACTATTCCGTCGTGGGCGCCATCGACGCCCTTTCCTCTCTCAACGCTGTAAGCGAAGGTGAGCTTTTTGTGAGCCTCCAGCTTTGAGTAGTGGAACTCGTGTCCCACCAGGAGGTCACCACGGCGGCTTATGGGGTTGTTGCGAATCGCCAGATTCTTCACATAACCCAGTGCCTGAAACTTAGCTTTCATTCTGGTCGAGATGGGCAGATAGCCCACCATCTCGTATTCATGATTACTTCGGGTATTTATACTTTGCCCCAGATACATGAGTCCGCCACATTCAGCATAGCAGGGCCTGCCGCTGGAGCAGAAGTCGTAGATGCTCTGCCTGAGGGAGCTGTTGCGCTCAAGCTGCTCTGCCATTATCTCCGGGAATCCCCCGCCTATGTACAGAGCATCTATATCCCGGGGCAGGGCAGGGTCGTGGAGCGTATCGATGGGCACAAGCTTGGCCCCCTGGGCTGCGAAGGCGTCCAGGTTATCCTGATAGTAGAAGGTAAAGGCTATATCGCGGGCCACGCCCAGCACAAGTTTTGGTTCTCTGGGCTTCGCGAAGAGGTTATTTGGGGGGACCTCATCCAGGGCGGGCGCATTTCTTGCGACCTCCACGATGCCATCCACATCTATGTGCTCTTCCACCAGGCTCGCAAGAGTGTCGAAGAGCTGCTCAAGCTTCTCCTTCTCGTATGCCGGAATAAGCCCCAGGTGACGCTCTGGTATCTCTATGCCACTGTTGCGGGGTACAGTGCCGAAGACGCGCATCTTTGCAAGCACCTCCACAGCGGTCCTTGCCTTGTATGCATGCCTGGGGTTGCCCACCCGGTTAAGCACAGCGCCGGCGAGGTTTACGTCCTGATCAAAGAGCCTGTATCCGAGAACAAAGGCGGCGGCAGTGCGGGAGATTCGCTCCACATTCGCCACGAGGATGACAGGTGCCTTAATAACCTTGCTCACCTCGGCGGTGCTCCCCCTGGCGTCGACGGCGTTGTGGCTGTCGTAAAGCCCCATCGTACCCTCGATTACAGCTATGTCTGCGCCTTTGGAGTTCCTAACGAAGGTCTCCAGTATAGCTTCGTCGCTCATCATGTAGCCGTCGAGGTTTCTGCTCACTCTCCCGGTGGCGAAGAGGTGGTAGCTGGGGTCGATGAAGTCGGGTCCCACCTTGAAGGGCGCCACGCGGTAGCCGCGGTTGCGCAGGGCGCGCATCAGGCCTATGCTTATTACCGTTTTACCTGCTCTGCTTGATGTGCCGGAGATGAGAATCCGGGGAATATCCATGGCGCTGCCTCTTCGCAGTAACCTCGACTAACGTAGCAAAGCAAAACTGAAGCGATTAAAAGTTTAATTTACACCTCCACCGCAAAAATCTCCCTGCCCTCCTCCACATAGCTGAGCAGCGCGTCGCCAATTTCACTGTCCTTCCCCAGCTTGATTTCACCCTTCCTGCCTATGGTGGCGGTGAACAGGTAATCGTTGTCGGCATAGAACTTCACCATCCTGCCAGCGTAGGCCTTGCCGAGGATGAGGTGGATGTAGTGCTTTGTCTCTGCGATGTCCACGGGAATGCGCTTCTCCCCACGCGCAGGCGCCTGCCGTCTCTCCGCAAAGGTTCTAACGTCTATGCTCAGCCCCAGCTTCTTCTCCAGCGAGGCAATACGCTTGCCCCGCTTGCCTATAAGCGCCGGCAGGAAGCGCTCATCCACATACACAGTGGCCCTCCCATCGCTCACCTCCACATCCACGGCTGCGCTACTGGGCAAACGCCTTCGAATCTCCTGCACAACGCGCTCCGAGGCGAGCCTCTCCACGGGCTTGGCCTCGCGCAGTGCGTCCACCGGCATTACTATGGTCTCCTCACCGAAGGTGTAAATCTCATACTCTGTGGTATCGCTTTCGAAGTCCTTCACCTCAATCACAGGCCTTGCAAGGTCAGCCTCCTGCATACCCGCAGGTACCTTTACTGAGAACACCACCTTGTACACCTTCTCCACCCTGCCGTCCTTGATGAATACCACTGTGTCAACAATCTGGGGAATCATGCCGAGCTCCACTCTGCCTATCAAGCGCTGGAGGGCGTCTATAGCCTTGGTGGCGTGCACCACACCCACCATTCCCACTCCTGCAAGGCGCATATCTGCGAATATCCTGAAATCCCGTGTCTTGCGCACCTCATCGTAGATAGTGTAGTCAGGGCGCACCAGCAGCAGTATATCGGCGGTCTTCTCCATGTCCCCCTCGAGGGGGGCGTACTGGGTAATCTCATCGCTCACCTGCAAATCGCGGGGCGACTCCATTGTTTTGACTATTCTCCCCAGGGAGCTGTAGAACTCAGCCAGAGCCTGGGAGAAGGTGCTCTTCCCGGCGCCCGGAGGCCCTGCGACGAGTATCCCCTCCGCACGCTCACTGAGGCGCTTCATCAGCCTTTCGCTGAGCTTATAATCTTCGAGGGAGACCTGAGCAATCGCCCTTACTGCGGTAATCTCAAAGCCGTCGCTGAAGGGCGGCCTGGCGATGGCAATGCGAATTTCTCGTAGTTGTACAACACTCGCCCCGCGACGCTCTATCTCTATGAACGAGTCGGGGTCCACCTTCGCATACTCAAGGATTTCCCTCGCGAGCCTTGCCAGCTCTCGCTCTGTGAGGGGCTTCTCACCTATGGGCATGAGTGTTATCTCCCCCGGTCTGCCCTTCTTGGCCATTGGCACCACGCGATCCCGCAGATGCACAGACATCGTGGTGTCGTCGAAGTATTTGAGTATGCCAAGCTTGCGCTTCACCCGCCTGGGGCGGAGGTACTTCACATCTATCCCCTTGACACGGGCCACCATCGCCTGAACACGGTCGCTGGTAACAAGCACACCGCCCGTTTCCTTGGCCACGTTTCTTATTATGTCGTCGATGAAACGAAGCTCATGCTCCCTGGGGCGCGTGCCATAGAACTCCAGTGTAATAACCCCTGTTTCTGCCTTTTCCCGAAGCTGGGCCAGCTCTTCCAGGCCATTGAATCCGCTCTCCTTGCCCTGGTTTGCCTGGTGCTCCAGCTCTGCCACGACCGCCTCTGGCACAACCACGCGCGCCCCAACATAATCCTTATTTTTTATAAGCTGAGTTATCCTCCCATCTATTATTACCGAAGTATCTGGTACAAGAATCATTCTCTACCTCCATAAACCTTCTCGGGGTCAAATATGCGCTCTCCCTGAATTAACCACTCGCCCTCGCGAAGCACACGGTGGAAGCATGTGGCAAAGCCCTCGTGGCATGCTGCGCCGCGCTGCTCCACCTTGAAAAGCAGTACATCGCCGTCGCAGTCAAGGCGCACCTCCTTCACAACCTGGAAGTTACCAGAGGTCTCGCCCTTGACCCACAGCCTCCTGCGAGAGGTGCTGTAGTAGGTCATCTTTTTCGTAGTCAGGGTCTTTTCCAGGGCCTCACGGTTCATAAACGCCACCATGAGCACTTCCTGGGTGAGGTAATCCTGAACCACGGCGATGGCAAGCTCCTCTCCAGCGAGCTTTACCCTGAAGTTAACCTTATCGAGCAACTTTTCCATATCTATTCCACTTTAATTCTATCGCCTTCACCCTTTATTACTGTTTTTATAGGGTGTGTAGGTCTCTAATCCTCATCATAATGGCAAGACAAACCCTACTCCATCCCCTCAAGCACTACCTCGGCGATGTCCTTTACCTCAAGCTTTGCTCCGGCCTCGGCAACGCCCTTCTTCAGCACGCGCTTGCACTGCTGGCATGCGGTGACCAGAACGCCTGCGCCAGTCTCGCGAGCTTCATTCGCCACGCTGCAGGATATGTTCGTCGTAAGCTCCGGCTCCACCAGCTCCAGATCTCCGCCTCCCCCGCAGCACAGTGCAATCTCCCTTGTGCGGGCCATCTCCAGAAGCTCTGTGTTAAGGGCGCGCAGCACCCTGCGAGGTGCCTCATAAATCTGAGAGTGCCTTCCCAGGTCGCAGGGGTCGTGATAGGTGAGCTTTGCGTCGTAGCCCCTGAGCCTGAGCTTTCCCTCATCTATAAGCTCCTGAATAAACTCTGTGTGGTGGTAAAGCTCTGCACCAAGCGAGTAGTGCTCCCGGAAGGTACGATAGCAGCTGGGGCAGGAGAAGACCACCTTTTCTGCACCAGTTTTCTCAATCGCCCTTATGTTGTGCTCTATAAGCTGCTCGGCCTCACTTTGCATGCCTGCAACAATAAGCGGGTAGCCGCAGCACCACTCCTTCTCGCCAAGGATTGCAAAGTCCACCTTAGCTTTTTCCATCACCTGCACGAAGGCCGCTGGAATGTCCTGGATTTGAGGTGAGAAGCTGGACATGCAGCCCACAAAGTAGATTACGCTGGCCTTCTTTCTGAACAGCCCTTTGGGCGGCGAGGGCATGAACTCTGCCCATATGGCGCGCTCACTGTTTGGAAAGTTGGCCACATTCTTATTCTTCGCGATAGCCTCACGGATGAGGTCGAGGCTCTTTGGATATGCAACGTTGAACTTGTGTGTCATCCTGAGTAAAGGTGTAGCTTCACAAGGGCAAAGGGTATTCTACAAATTTGCTCCAGCTTGCTCAAGTTCTTTTAAATGACCAACAGCGGTCACTCCGTCGATCTCTCAGCAACCTTCTAACAACATCCAGAAGCTCCTCTCTGTCGAATGGCTTGCTCAGGTAGGCGTCTGCCCCGCACTCATGACTGCGCATAACATCCTCCTTATTATCATAAACGGTGAACATGACCACAGGTATTTGCCTCAGCTCTTCGTCTGCTTTTATCTTTCTGCACACCTCCCAGCCGTTCATCCCGGGCATCACAACATCTAAGAGCACCAGGTCAACCCTATCTTTTCCCAGTATCTCCAGCCCCTCTTTACCGTTCTCAGCTCCAATCCCCTCATAACCGGCCTTCTGGAGCATCATTCTGGTCAATGTTATTATTTCTGGTTCGTCATCTATTATCAGTATCCTGGCTGCCATAGGGTAACACCTTAAATAGCTCAGATATCTGTTTTCTATGGAGGTTTTCACCAGTCTAGGACGTTATCAACCAAATCAGGACCACCCCATTAACCCAAAAGCAATCTCGCATATATAACAATTGTTAGTTTAACAATTGTAAGATACTCCTATATATAATTTACGTTTTTTTAAAGTTAGTGATGTAGATGGTGAGAGCTAAGGTGAGGAAAAACTACCAAGTTACCCTACCGAAGAACTTCCTGGAAAAGGTTGAGAAAAAGCTTGGAATCAAAATAATGGTGGGTGACGAGATAGACTTCGACGTCGTAGACGGAAAGATCGAAATCAAAATCTTCAGGAAGAAAGAGGAGCAGCTTTATCCATGATTCTTGAAGTACGAACCGCTCACATACCCAGCGTAGATTTAAAATCTTTGTGGAAATTTAGTTTGTTCAGTATCCAAACCTTCTCTCATAGTTTTTGTGGTCGAACCATTCAATTATTATACACACAACGTTCTTCTCATCTGCGGCAATGGAGTAAAGCAATCTCCATCCCTCCGGGAGGTTGTACTTCCAGAGGTTGTTTATTCCGTACTCCTTCAGGTACTCCTTTGGAATCAGCCTTTTGGGTATCTGAATTCCACAGAATGCATCCTCCTGAAGTTCTATAAAAGCTCTTACCAGCCAAGTATGAATCCTTTTATCTTCACTCTTTGAGCTATTAAGGAGCTTCTCAAAAGCCTTCTTCACCTTTGCATCTGCAAAAAAGAGCTTTGCCTTCATTCAAAAGCCAGCTCTGGGGAGAGCAGGTACTTTTTGACGAGCTCCGGGTTCCAGATCCATGCAATCTTTCCATTTTTATCAACGGCTATCTTGTTGGAGTCCTTGAGGTAGTCAAAGACCACGCAGAATGTCTGGTACATCACCTTCTTTGGAAGACGCTCCCACAGCTCCTTTTTGGTGTATTCCCCGCTGTGCTCCCTGATGAAGTTCTCTATCATCAATATGGTGTCAAGCCTGGGATAATGGAGGACCTCACCCATTAAATGTCACCTCAGTTATATAAGTTTATATAACCAGAGAAAAGAAAAGTGAATACGCATCGCCTCCCTCACTCCATCGCCTCAAGCACAAGCTCCGCGATATCCTTAACCTGGAAGCGCTTGCCCTCGTGCATATTTGCAGCCGCCTTAATAACGCGCTTGCACTGCTGGCAGGCCGTGGCTATGGTGTCAATGCTCACCTCCTCGGCCTCGTTGATTATCTGCATGGACACCTTCTCAGTAATCTTGGGGTTGGCAATCTCCACGTCGCCGCCTCCTCCGCAGCACAATGCAAACTCCCGGTTGCTTGGAAATTCCCTGAACTTCACCCCCGGCAGTGCATTTACAACCTCTCTGGGCTCCTCAAAAATTCTGGAATTTCTGCCCAGGTCGCAAGGGTCGTGGTAGGCGACACTCAGCTCCAGGGGCTTCTTCAGCTTTATCCTGCCCTCCTTGATCAGCCTGGCGATAAACTGGGAGTGGTGCAGAAGCTCTACGCCTTCGATTTCGGGGTACTCGTGCGCAAAGGTGTGGTAGCAGCTGGGGCAGGAGAAGACGACTGTTTTGGCTCCCTTCGCCTTTATCATCTCGATGTTGTGCTTTATGTGCTCCTCCACCTCTTCTCCCATGCCCAGGATCATCAGGGGGTATCCGCAGCACTGCTCAGCCTCGCCCAGTATGGTGAAGTCCACCTTGGCTTTTTCCATCACCTGCACGAAGGCAGCGGGGATATCCTGCACCTGGGGCGAGAAGCTCCCCACGCAGCCCACGAAGTACACCACCTCGGCCTTATCCTTCTGATAGTAGTCCTCAGGCGGTTGAGGTATGAAGAAGTCTATCCACATCGCTCTGTCGCTGTTTGGGAAGTTGGCCACATTCTTCTCCTTTACCACGGCATCGCGAACCATGTGGAACTTCTTTGGCGCCAGGCCGCGGCGGTGCAGATTGGCCCTCACAGCTATCCCCAGCTCGCGGGTGTTTATGAACACCGGGCAGACTTCAGCACAGCGAGCGCATAAGAGGCAGTGGTAAACCTCGCTTTCAGGCATGGGTTCTTCTTTCCTCACCAGCAGCCTGTCTGCAAAGTACTTTGCCTTAATCTCCTTCTTCACATGGGAGTTGATCGCGGCGTAGCTCAGGTAGGTCTCCAGCTCAGGGTTGTCTCTGGTAGCCTCATAAACCTGGCAGTTGAGGGTGCAGAGCTGGCACTTGACACAGGCGTCGAGCTGAATGAGCTGCCTGGAGGTGAAGTCCACCTCAGCGGACTTGCCAGCGATGCCGCGGTAGTCGTAGGGGAAGGCGTTGATAAGCATGACGAAAGGCGAGGTGAAGATGTGCCACAGCTTCTTGTTGTAGGGGATGCTGGCAAAGAGGGATGTCAGGAGAAGCGCAGAGAATATCCATAGCAGGTCGTTGAACTCGCCGAGGAAGGGCATAACCTTGCCCAACCCGTATGCTATGAACCAGTAGCGTGCTATTTCGTCGGGCACATTATAAGCCTGAAGTGCCGCCGCCTCGCCCAGAAAGCGGAAGATAAACCATCCGCCGAGGTTGATCACAGCAAGCTTGTCCACCAGAGTCGTCTTTATTGGAAATGCCTTAACAAGGAAGCGGCGGTATATGGCTATAAACTCTCCGAGAATCACCATTCCGCCAAAAATCTCATTGAGTAGCGCATAGGTGGCGTCTATCGGTGCGAAGTTCTCAGGCGAGACCGTCGCGAGGTAGTAGTAGTCCACGAAGGGAGCAAAGAAGAACACCAGGATCTCCGGGTAGTTGTGAAGCTGCTCCACCCGTGTGGAGCCCTTTATGTGGTTCACCAGGATTATGCCCACATAGCCGAAGATGATAAGTACCTTCATGAGCCAGCGCAGCCTGTCCTGCCGGAAGAGCCTGCGCTGCAGGAAGACCTCCATCACCAGACGGTCTATCAGCGTAACAATATTCCGGCTGAAGATGTTCTGCACAGCCCATTTTATACTCCCGGAGAGGGAATGTCTGCCCTTCAGCCACAGGGCGATATTCCAGGCCACGCCTATGAGCAATATCGCCGTGCCCACAATGAAAAGCACCACGAAGAGGGGTAGTCCTGCCAGCGTTATCATAGCGCCACCACCTTAAGCTAAGTGTGAAATAACCTTTATAAAATTTGCTATTATTAATTATGACAGATTCTTCAAAGCTCCAGAGGCCGGGAGATTTCAACTTTTTTCACGTCATCGGCGCTTTTTAAAGTAGGTGATATTTTGAGAATAAAGTACTGTGCTTTCTGCGGTAGCATGCTCAACGACAAATCAAGATTCTGTCCCTCCTGCGGCGCTGATATGGCGCCCTTCTTTGCGCTGGTAGATGCGAGCAGCTTTGCCTCTGAGCTGAAGCGGATGATGGGCGAGATTATAGACGCCAATGCAAAGGCGCTGGAGGACCTTGCCAAGCAGATGGAGCGTGGCCAGGGCGGTGTTTTTTTCTCTGTGGAGATGCAGGGGGATAAAGCCCCGATTATCCGCACAGGTAAGCCAGAGGATTTAAAGAAGATACTCAGCGAGATTCCTCTTCCGGAATTTGTGAAGGAGATGTTCAGCTCTGGCGAGAGCTACGCGGCAGAGTTTAAAGAGGCCCGGGTGGAGAGGCGCAAGCGCGCTGGCAGAGAGGTTATTGAGGTGGAGATGCCGGGCATCGCAAGCATAGACGACATTGAGGTGGCAAAGAAGCTGGGCAGTCTGGAAATCGCTGGCAGAGCGGGGGGAGTGGTCTACTTCGCACAGGTGCCCCTGGAAGAGAACTCCACTGTGGTTGAGACCTCGCTGAACAATGGTGTGCTGAGGATTGTGGTGGAGAAGTAGGGATTTTGCAATGAACTGGAAGGTAGTTGAAGATACGCTTATAATTGAAGGAAGATTCTATGCTTTGAGCTCGGGTTTGCTGGGCGGCTCTGGGAGGGTCAGGTATCTGTTCAACCACAGGGTGGAGGAAGATGAGCTTGGAGAACCTGTGGCGTATCTCAAATCCGTTGCAGAGCGATTTGGTATGAGCAGCTATTTCGGGCTTTTGACCTCTGTTTCTATGGACAAGCTTTCGGTTGTGGAGGAGGGGGATGTTGTGGTTTTTGCAACCGCCGGGGTTGAGAATCACAACAGAAAGATAGGAACCATAAATATAATTTTGGTGCTTGAAGGAGATATGCCCGCCGGGGCTATGGTCAATGGGGTTATAACCGCAACCGAGGCGAAGTCGGTAGCCCTGCTTGAGAGCGGTCTGAACTTTACAGGCACAAGTACAGATGCGGTTATAGTGGCAAAGACGGGCAGGGGGAGGTATTACGAGTACTCAGGCCCGGCGAGTGAGCTTGGAAGCAGGGTCTGGAAAGCTGTTGGGGAGGCTGTTAAGAATAGCCTGATGAAGTAACTCTAAAAAGTCTGCCTTTATGACTCAGCCCATAGTTGCACAATATGTTACCATCTATTTCCCATAAGGGCAATATATCTTAACCGTTTCGTCAAACTTATATAACCTTCTACTTTACTTCAAATCGGTGGTAGTGATGATACGGCGGATAATGCTCCTGTTTGTCTTGCTGCTAACTGTAAACTCGGCACATGGTTTTATATCCGGGTGGAATAACAGCTACAGTGGTGATAACTCCACAAATCTCTCACTTCCCGTGAATACCTCCGTCAATTTCAGCCTCTCTCTGAATCAGAGTTCCAATGTTACATGGTTTGTGAACAGCTCCCCGGCTAAAGTGGATGGAAATGTCACAAGCAGCAATTTCACCTACGATTTCGGTACAGAGGGGAAGTATGAAGTAAAAGCCTACCCCATTTCCGGGAATCTGTCAGAGAATCTATCCTGGTTCATAGAGGTTTATCTACCCCTGCGTCTAATATCCTTCTCCAACAATTTGACAAACTCGAACTCCACGGCCTTTGAAGTTGAGTTGGGTAAGAGTGTTCTCTTTAATGTCAACAGGAGCGGCACTATCACTGCAGAATCCTGGGCTGTAAATGGTAATGTGGAATCCAACGGCAGCAGTATCTTCCTTTTCTCTCCGGAAAGATACGGTCAATACAACATAAGCTACACCGCAGTTGGAAAAAACAGCAGCGCAAGTATTAACTGGAATGTGACAGTATACCTTGAGGTTACCGATGCCCTCAACACCACCCTGAGGTTTTACACACCGCCAGAGAGGATAGTCTCACTGGCACCGAGCATTACAGAGATACTCTTCGCCGTGAATATGAGCAATGCACTCGTCGGTGTGGATGACTACTCCGACTACCCGCCAGAGATGCTCAACATGAGCCTAGAGAGGGTTGGGGGGCCCTACTCGGGCATAAGTACAGAGAAGATTGTAAATCTTACGGCGGACCTGGTGATAGCTGCCAAAATCAACCCCATATCCTCAATAGAGCAGCTGAGGAGTGTGAATATCACAGTTCTCGCCACCAAGTCAAGAACAATTGACGAGATTATGGATAACATCCTCCTCATTGGAAGAGTGGGTAACAATCTCGCCATTGCTGAGAATTTGACTGAGAACATGAGCAGCAGAATAGACAAGGTGGAGAAATTTTCTTCTTCACTTGCGAGTAGCAGAAAACCCTCTCTGTTTTATGTGGTATGGTACCCTGACCTCTGGACTCCGGGTGAGGGAACCTTTGCCCATGACCTCATGAAGCTGGCTGGCGGTAAAAATGTGGCAGACGCCGGTAGCGGCTGGTACATAATGAGCAAGGAGGTCCTAATTTCTAAAGACCCCGACGTTATAATATGCTCCGGCATGGGCGGCTATGGGGCTACGGTGTGCAGTCAGATAAGGAATGATACTGTGCTGTCGAAGCTGGGGGCGGTTAAGAATAATAAGATGTATGTTGTTCCGGACTCAAACATCGTTGAAAGACCCGGACCGAGAATCATCTCTGGTCTGGAGTTCTTCTATGAAATTGTCAAGGACAACCTCAGGCCCGTCAGGTCACCTCCGCCGGCTCCCTCTGGAGGCGGTGGCGGGGAAACATACTACGAACCCCCAAAGAGCACAATCTTCAGGCAGGAGGTACAGGAGTACGGAAGGGTAAAAGAAGAGGTTGCAAGAATGCTCAGGCAGAGGCCGCTGTATGAGGTTGACAGCAGGCCGGCTGTGGTATCTCTCCTCTTCTCAAACAAACTCCCAAAGCTGGACAGTGTGGAAAAGAGGGCAAATAGGCTGCAGATCAAAGATGTCTATGAGTATTCTGCAAGGGTTGCGGTATCGAGGTACTTCTTTGCCAGGGAGGTTGTGGTCGCAAGAGGAGACCTTGAGGTCGACGCATATGCGGCAATAAGCCTGGCGAAGAGCAGGAATATACCGGTACTGCTCACAGAGTCTGGGGAACTTCCAGAGGCAACCCTCGATGCGATAAAGAAGATAAAACCAAGGAAGATAATAATTGTCGGCAGGGAAGAGGCTGTGAGCAGGGAGGTTGAAGAGAAACTTTCAGAATATGCAACCACCGAGAGGATAGGAGGTGCCACAAGGGTTGAGACCAGCATAGAGATTGCAAAGCGGATAAACCCGAAGGAGGTTATAATCACCAACTACAACTCAAGCACCGAGGCGGCTGTTCTGTCCTATATGTACAGAGTGCCTGTGGTGTATGTAAATCCGAATAAACTCGACCCTGTGCTTGACTTTCTGAAGACAAACAAACCCAAGATACTCTTTATCGATGTGGACGAATCGATAAAGAAGAGGATAGAGGATGAGATATAAATTTCTTTTTTTATTTGCTGTAGCTGCTGTGGTTTTCTGTCTTGAGATAGCCCTTGGCCCTGTAAAACTGTCCTTAAAAGAGGTGGTAGAAGCCCTGCTCGGGAACTCTGACGAGAAGTATGAGATAATAGTCAGGGAGCTTCGCCTCCCAAGGGCTGTACTCGCCCTTACTGTGGGCTTCGCCCTTGCCACCGCAGGTGCGGTGTTTCAGGGCATATTCAGAAATCCCATGGCAGAGCCCTATGTGCTCGGCGTCGCCTCCGGCGCGGCGCTTGGGATGAGCATCGCTCTGGTCTACTTTAAGAGCTACTATCTGCTCTTCTCCTTTGGCATGGCGATAATGACATTGGGGGTGGTCTACTCCATAGCAAGCACAAAAGGGGGGCTGCCAACAACCACACTTCTGCTCTCAGGTATATCGGTATCACTGCTGCTCTCCTCGCTGACAGCTCTCATACTGTATATGAATGCCAGGGATGCGGCGGTAATAATGTTCACCCTCATGGGGACAATCTCCAATGCCACATGGTATAAGGTGAAGATATCGCTCCTTATTTTCATAATATCTGCCCTTATTTACCTGTTTACGAAGGAGTTAAATATTCTGACGCTGGGTGAGGAGAATGCAAAGATTCTCGGAGTGAACGCTGAAAGGGTGAAGAAGATTCTTCTGGTACTCTCCACGCTGCTGACAAGCATCTCTGTTGCACTGTGCGGAATAATAGGTTTTGTGGGTCTGATAACACCCCACATGGCAAGGCTTCTGGTGGGCCAGAATTTCAGATACCTCCTCCCTGTTTCGGCCATCCTCGGCGCAATATTACTCTCTGTTGCAGACATCTCCGCCAGAACACTGATACCGTCGGCAGAGATCCCCATAAACATAATAACAACCTTTTTTGGTGTGCCTTTCTTTCTTTATCTGCTGCTCAGGGAGAAAGGGGGTGTTAAATTATGATAAGGGTTGAGAATTTGGAGGTATACTATGAGGCGCTTAAGGTCTTAAAGGGTGTCTGCGCCGAGTTTGGCAGGGGCAGCTTTGTGGGCATACTGGGGCCAAACGGTGCGGGAAAGACCACCCTCCTGAGGGCCATGGCATCGCTGATAGGCTTTGAGGGAAGGGTAGAGGTTTTTGAAAGGAATATCAGAAAACTGCCAAGAAGGGAGGTAGCGCGGTTGATCTCCATGGTGCCCCAGGATTTCCAGATGGACCTGGAGTTCAGTGTTATGGAGATAGTTCTGATGGGCAGGTATCCATATCTCGGACCTTTCAAATTCGACGGAGAGGAGGATTACGAAATTGCACTCGGATCCTTAAAAAAGACAAATTCTGCGCATTTAAGGGACCGGATGTTTAAGAACATGAGCTCCGGTGAGAGACAGCGAGTGCTGATTGCAATGGCCCTGGCACAGGAGGCGAAGATGATGCTTCTCGACGAGCCCACATCAAACCTCGACCTGCACCACAGTGTAGAGATTATGAGGCTGCTGAGAAAGCTTGCCGATGAAGGCGTCACCGTGGTGGCAAGTATGCACAACATCAACCTGGCTTCCCTCTACTGTGACAGGATAGTGCTACTCAATAAGGGAAGAATCGCGGGAGATGGTAGCCCAAGGGAAGTCCTGAACAGCGCCACAATTAGGGAGGTTTATGGCATAGAGGTTATTGTGGATGAGCATCCTGTTACAGGGAGACCACAGGTGTTTCTCCTGCCTTAGCAGCGCCACTAATTCTGCGAATTATTAAAACCACTGATGCCTCCTCTTATGATGTGTCTCACCTCGACACCCCTCTTTTCAAGCTCCCTGGCAATGAACCTGCGGTGGCAGTAGCGCGGATTCTCCTCGAGGCACATTATCACCACCCTCCTGCGCCTTGCGCGCTTGATGAGCTCATCCAGTCCGCGTCTGAACTCTTCTGTTGCGGTGTAGGCAAGGTAGCTCGGTTTGCGGTAGCCGCCCAGAGCCTTTAGGTGGTGGTAGGCGATGCCAGCGCTGCGGAGGTGCTCCCTGAGCTTCTCCTGCCTGAAATCCTCCTTCTTCGACGTGGGGAAGCTGCGCACATCTATAAGCTCCTCAATATTAAAACGTCTGAGGGTGGCTATGAAGTCAGAGATGCTCATGCTGGAATATCCTATGGTATACACCTTCATCCAAGGCACCCGTCCAGGAGCTCCTCAAGCCTGGGGTGGTTGAAGGATGTGTAGTCCAGAATAAGGAGATTCTTACTTTCGCGGAGTATGGTATCCACGTAGCCGTACCAGTATACAACTACACCGGGACCAAAGTTTTTGATGTAGTGAGAGAGCTGCTTCTTCATGTATCTACTGTGCTCCTCCCCATCGGCGAAAATCGCCTTGCTCTCCACCCAGGCTACGCGCATGCCCAGCATTCTGAGACCCCGTACCAGAAAATCGGGGGTCTTGGCCCCTTCCACCTTGGGCATGTGGTCCTCGCTGAGAAAGTCAACGCCATGCTCGCTGAGCCAGGATTTAATTATCTCCTCTCCCAGCATTGCTCGTCTGCGCTGCCTTTCGTGGGCTCGCCTCGAGAACACAAAATCTCTAGCGCGAGCCTCAGCGAGCTCACTGTCCAGCCTCTCATCGCCAGAGCTTTCTCCGCTGAGGGCGAGCCTCTTTATCCTCGCCCTGGAAAAGCCCATGGCAGAGAGCAAAAAGCGGGCAGTGAGCACTGGTGGAAAGTCTCTCTCTTCAGCGATTTTCAGGATGCTTCTGCCTCGCTTCCACTCCTCAAGAAGCTCCTCACTTTGCCTGGCGAGCAGATGGTAGTTCTCCTTCACGCCCCTTACCATCTTTAGGTTGAGCACCGCTTCCAGGACACCGGTGGGCAGGCGTAGCTTTCTGGAGTATATATGCACATCCTCTGGAGCGCTAACCAGAGAATAGATTCGTTCGTAGTCCTCACTTTTAAGCGGCATTGCTATATAGCACCGAAGTTAACGCTGGAAAAGTACAAAAACCGGGCGGTGAGATAGAAGTCCATGCGTTATGAGATTCACACCTCAGATGGTGAGCTTGTGTGCAGAGCCAGACTTGCGGATACCTTTTTATCCCGTGCAATAGGGCTCATGTTCAGGAGCGGATTGCCAAAGGGGGAGGGGCTGCTTATAAGGCTCCCCGGTTATGCAGAGCGTGAAGTAATCCACTCCTTCTTTATGCGCTTTCCCATTGACCTCTACTTTATTGACGAGGATATGCGCGTGGTTGAGATTGCCACCCTCAAACCGTGGAGCTGGTACAGGCCGCGCAATGCTTGCAGCTATGTGCTTGAGGTGAGGGCTGGAAGCGTTGACCTCAAGGCAGGGGAGAGGCTGAGGTTTACCCCCTGTCCCTGAATCTCCGCAGCAGGAAGGTGTAGAAATCCTCTCCGCTCTTCCTGCTCAGCCTTTCGAGTATGAGCTCAGGCGTGGAGCGCGCAAGTCTGCCCAGCACCGGGTTGCGGTCAACGATAAGATTGAGATTCTCGTCCAAACCCTTGGCCTCAATCCCGTCGATGCGCATCCCCTCTATGCCGAGGCTGAGAAGCTCCTCCCCCAGGTGGGTCACCACTGCAACGAGCGTGGCATCATCGCGGGAGAACCATTCCAGAAGTGCGCCGATTATCTTCGCCGCCGCCCCGGGCTCAGTAACCGCCTCTATCTCATCGGCCAGAACCAGCCTGCGCTCTCCTCCCCTCGTGACTATGCCGGCGAAGGAGCGGAGCAACGATTCAAAGGCGCCGGCGCCGCTCTCCCCGCGGCGCTTTGCAAAGAAGTACAGTCTCTGCACAATGGGTACCTCCGCCTGCTCTGCAAGCACCGGCAAGCCAGACTGGGCCATTATCTGCACCTGGGCGATGGTTTCCAGAAGGGTGGTTTTGCCTCCCGAGTTGGCACCGGTGATTACGGCTATCCGCCCCCCATAGCCAAGCTCATAGCTCACCGGCTGCGGTTGAGAGGAGGCGCTAAGAAGCAGGTGGCGTGCATTCACAAAGTGCAGCCTCATATCCTTGCCCACCTTTGCCTGAGCCGCGGAGTAGCGCAGACAGAAGCTTCCCAGGGCGAGGAGATAGTCCAGCTCAAGCGCAAGCTCCACACTCCGCTTGACCTTTGGAATACTGCTCGCCAGCCTGGATGCGAGCTCCCTCTTCGCAGCGAAACTCCGGCGCGAGGCTTCGTTGCTGAGCCAGGACTCCAGCTCGGCGCGCCTCTCCCGGCTCAGCACAAGGGGATAGGATACCTGGGAGGATAACAAGCCCGCGAACCTCAGCGCCTCACTGCTCAGGTGCAGCCTCTCTGCAAGCTCTGCCTCGTACTCCTCAGCCACCTCAGCTATAACCTCGCGGAGCTCCTCCGGGAGATACTGCTCCGGCGATGAGCTTAACCTGGTGAGCATGTTGAGCATCTCGGCGCCCCGTATAGCCAAGCCCTGCCTCTCCACGCGGCGCTCAACCTCGCGGTTGGCTTCCTCTACACACGCTTCAGCCTCAAGCGCAAACTTCGCCGAGGCATAGGCGTAGGGATTCTCCTCCTTCAGCCCCTTCACCTGCTCTGCTATTCGCTCAAGCTCCCCGCCGCTCAGGTGCTCCTTCCCGAATCCACGAAGCCTCTCCTCCCCCACAGCCCCAAGCACCTTTGCGCAGGTCTCAATTGTGTCGAGATTCTCCTGGAAGAAGGAGAGGGTAACCTCAGGCAGAACCTCGGGCTCAGAGAACCCCGGGAACATCTCCACATTTGCCGCACCCATGAGCATGGAGGCATGCCCATTGCCGGAGTCAACATAGCGCACCAGCTCGTACCCGCGCATCGCCTCCAGGTCTTCAGGGCTCTCTACCAGAAGCACCTCAACCATGCCTCTATACCTGGAGGCCAGCTCCTGATATAGCGCATCATCCTCCACAGCCACAACCTGCGACGCTATTCTAACGCTGCGCGGAGGTTTGAGGTAGCTCAGTCCGCTGAGCAGTTGTCGCAGTGCTCTGAGCCTCTCCATGCCCAGAGCCCTCGCTAGCCTCTCTCCGGCGGCGACGTCGCGGCGCAGCACCGCCAGGCTCTTCTCACTGGCAACAGGATAGAAAAGGGAGAGCTTCGCCTTAGCGTAGCCTGTGCATGCCTCTCTGCGCAGAGCTTCAAGCACCTGGGCATACAGCTGCCTTGCCTCCGGCGTGGCAAGCATTTCTGCGTACTCAACACCTGCAACCCTCGAAAATATTTCCCTGGCGATATCCGCCTGCTTCGCGGGCATTACATTAGAGGAGAAAAGCCTGTAGAACCTGAGTGAGGAAAGCTCCTTCAGCGCTCTAGCTTCGCTGCCATAGGCTGAGATAATCTCAGCCCTTGCCTTCTCTCCCACACCTCTTATCTCTCTCAGGCTGGAGAACATCCCTCACCTCTTCCAGGGGAATAGGGGGTCGAGGTATTCCGCTATGCTTGGCAGCGCCTCTTCGACCAGGCACGCCTCGCCCTCGAGCACCGAGTATCCCTCTTTAAGGCTCCTTGCGACATGGCTGGGAATTCCCCTCTCTTTGAGTCTACCCGCCTTCATGAAATCCCCCAGCAGCTCTCCTGCGCGTACATGTTTTCGCTTCAGGTATACAGCCCACCTCCCGCCCCGGATGAAGGGCTCAGAGAGCTTATCCCCACTCTCTGCATACTTCCTCAGAAAGCGCGGCTCATGCTGGGTGTTCACCTTTGGTCCGAGGTGGAGTTTAACTGCGGGTATCCTCAGGCTCGCGAGCTCAAATAGCAGCAGAGTTTTCTCAGCCACGTGGAAGGTGCTGCCGATAACCCCGAAGCCCTCGTTACGGAGCAGAGATTCAAACAGACGGAGAGCCTTCTTCAGCTGTGGATGGAGGATGTCGTCCACCACCTCAGGGGTAGGGAAACGCAGGGCAAGAAGCTCAGTACCCCTCTTTTCAAGCAGTGCGAGCAGCCCTCGCCTGCTCACCTCCCTCTCGTGGGGGAAGAAGAACTCCTCGCGGGGTTCAGCGAGGTACTCCTTCGCGGCATACACAAACTCGCTGAACTTCTGCCGGGATAGCGCCGCCGCTGCGTTTCTGCTCGCATCCACCGGGTCCAGGAATATTAAGGGGGAGGAGAACTTCCTTCGCAGCGCCTTCTCGTCAACATCACCGCGCAACCACAGCACCACCCCCGGCCGCCAGTGCTTCGCTGCCTCAAGCACACGCCTAAAGCTTCCAAACTTTATCACCAGAAGCTCGCAGAGGTAACCCGAGAAACCCTCAACCTTCGCCTCAGCGCCGTAGCAGCCTATACCCTTGAGAAACTGCTTCAGCAGCCGCACCTCATTCTCAAGGCCAGAGATACGCTTCATAACATAGTCATTGTGGAAGGGTGTTCTGTCAACAGCGCTCTTCAGGTACTGCGGCTCATCTATCGCATAGCAGGGTACAAGCTCCACCTCGTAGCCCCTGTATTCTCCGCGCACATAGGGGTGCTCCGCATATCTCTTCTCCACCCTCTTGAGAAGGCGTGAGGCTATACTTGTGACTATGCGCTCCATGTCCTCCTTTGAATACTCCTCAGGGAAGAAGAGAAACACATCCAGGTCCTTCTGGTAGCGCAGCCACGTGCCCCGTGAGGCAGAGCCCAGGAGGCGAGCATAGAGGCGGCGGTCGTACAGCGAAGCCTCGGCGTCTATGCGTGCAATTAACTCCTTCTCCACCTCCCTCAGCCTTGCCTCCTCCTCAGGGGTGGGCACTATCCTCTTCAGTACATTCTCCATGAATTAAGATATGCCCTGGAAAATAAAAGGTTATTCCTCCCCCTGCCTGTAGATGTGGATGTCCATCTTCGGGTAGGGTATCTCTATTCCCTCCTCCTCGAAGCGGCGATGGATCTCCCTGTTAAGGTAGTGTATCGCCCTGCCCTTGTAGCGCGGCTCTATAACCCAGCAAAGCAGCTCAAACTCCAAGCCCGAGTCGCCGAACCTTCTGAATCGCACCCGCGGTGAGCGCTCCTTTACGACGTACTCATTCTCCAGTGCTATCTCCCTGAGAAGCTCCTCAACCCTGTCAACATTGCTTCCGTAGCCCACACTTATGGGCACCCGCACCCTGAAGCGGGGCAGGGGAGCACTCTCATTTATTATCTTGGAGCTGGCAATTATGGAGTTAGGGATGCTTATCAGCACATCATCGCGGGTCTTGATCTTGGTGCTCCTGAGCCCTATCTCCACAACCTCCCCCCTCTCACCGGAGTCGAGGATTATGTAGTCGCTTATCTTGAAGGGCTTGTCCATGAATATGCTCACACCGCCGAAGAAGTTAGCTATTGTATCCTTTGCGGCAAAGGCGACGGCGAAGCCGGCGATACCTGCGGAGGCGAGGATGGGCGTTATGTCCTTGTCCCAGACTGAAAGCATAACCATCACAGCACCCGCAATGAGCATCGCCTTGGCGATGTTCTCGAGCAGTGGTACAAGCTCTTTTCCCAGGCCTGTGACGTCCACAATGCGCACCGCAAGGCCTACGAAGATTATTGAGATTGAGCGATAGAGGGCCACCACCCATATCAGCACAGCCGCCGATTTGAGCAGGTTTACCAGATAGAACTCCACCTGTGAGGGTGGCTGGATGTAGCGCACCGTGTGCACAGCGCCGAAGAGCACTATGGATATGAAGAGGGGGCGGTGGAGTATCCCCACGAGGCGGTCATCGAAGGTGAAGCGCGTGCGCGCAGTTATTCGCAGAAGCCCACGGGTGACGAGCAGGTCCACCACCTTCGCACCAATTATAAAGGCGATGAGCAGGACTGCAGCATTGAAGTACCTCGATGATGTCAGTTCAAAAAGCGACGAGTCCATGAGAAAAAGGTGGTAGAGGAGGGATATAAAGGTAGCGTTGCTCTGCGTCAGGTTTCAGACAACCGCCCAGAGCCCTGCGAGCAGCGCAAGGGCACCGAAAAACAGACAGAAGTACTCAAAGCGCAGCCTTCGCGCAGCGCCCAGAAGAAATCTTATGCCGACCAGGCTCGCGAGGAAGGCAGAGGCAAAGCCTGCAGTGAGCACCTCTAAGGGCAGTGCTCCAAACCCGCCGGTGAGGGCTGAGAGCAGGTTCACCCCTGCGATAGCTGGAATTGCCATGAGGAAGGAGAGTCTTAAAGCCTCGTCGCTGCGGAAGCGTAGCATCAGCAGCACCGCCACGGTAATTCCGGAGCGGGAAATTCCGGGCACGACAGCAATCCCCTGGGCTATGCCGGCTATGAGCATATCTCTGAGCACGCTGCTCTCAACTCCCCTGGTGCCAGAAGCGGGTGAAAAGTGGAGCAGGGCGGCCGTAGCGAGGAGGGCAAGGCCTATTATCAGATTTACACCCTCGCCCAGGGTGGAGAAGCTCTCCCTCGCGAGGAAATACAGAGGTACCCCCACAATGCCCGTGGTCAGGGTGGAGTAGATGAGAAACCTCAGGGTGCCCTTTTCCCTCGAGCCCTCCCGGGAAAGGCCGGCTGTGAGCATGCCTCTTATATCTCTGCGAAAGTAGAGCAGCACAGCCAGGAGGCTGCCCAGGTGGAGGAAGAAGGCAACATCAAGCGCTGCCAGGGCCTCCACACCGAGCAGGTTCACCATCGCCAGCATCGCCTGCCCCGAACTGCTTATGGGCAGCCACTCGGCCACGCCCTGGAGCAGGCCCAGCAGCAGAGCCTGGATAAAATCCATGGAGAGAGCTTGCGGTGGTGGTATTAAAATCTTTGCTAAAACCTCACCACGCCCCACTTTTCAATGGCAGCCCTGAGCTCCTCGTGCTCCTTCGCATACTCCTCCAGAGGCATGCCCTTAAGTGTTGCATCCAGAGCCTGGCGCATCGCCCTGGCGCCTGCCTCAGCGCCGAGGGGGTGACCATAGATTCCTCCACCGGCGAGGATTAGCGCCTCCTCACCCAGGTAATGTACATTTGCAGGTATCTTGCCGGGGTGCTGCCCACCGGAGGACACGGGCAGAGCGCGCCTGAGTTTTCCCATCTCCTGCTTCAGTGCCTCCACGCTCTCCAGCACGGAGTCTATGTCCTCGTACAGCTTGCCCAGTATTGCGCCCACGTGCACCTGGTCCCCGCCGGCAAGGCGCGTAAGCTTGCTCACAACCACTGTGCTTATGCCATGAACCTCGCTGCGTGTGAAGGCGGCGAACATGTCGCGGTGGCAGTGGACTGGCACTTTTATACTCGGGTCCTCGCAGAGTACCCGCAAGGCCGAGAAGCCCGCGGTAATGAAGTTGAGCATCAGGCAGTTGGCCCCGTTCTCCAGAGCTACGTCGGCGTTCTCAAGTATCCTGTCAACCTCGTCGGTGATATTCACCGCATACAGGGTCTTCTCACCCTTCTCCTCGTTGGCTTTATCTATCGCCTCCATCGTGACAGACACGCGCTCCTCTATGGGCGAGTAGCGCGGATTTGCGATGAGCTCGTCGTCCTTGATAAAGTCCACACCGCCCTTCGCAGCCAGGTAGCACGCCTCCGCAAACTTCTTAGGCGAAAGCCCCACGCAGGGCTTTACTATTGTGCCTATAAGCGGTCTCCATTCTACCCCGAGAAGCTCTTTACAACCCGAGATGCCAAACTTGGGTCCACGGAACTCGCGCAGATAGCTATCCGGAAACTCCAGGTCGAGAAGCTTTATGTTCCTGAACTCGCCCATCTCGAAAAGGTTGCCCGCCACGGTGGTGAGAAGCATGGGGAGCACTGCCCCAAAGTTGCCGTGGGGGAAGGCGATGCGGAGTCTGCCTTTGTTTACTCCGCCCTCCTCGCCCAGCTTCTCCACTTCCAGCACCTTGGCGCTGTACCTTGCGATGAGCTCATCGCTTTCAAACCCTACCCTGAGCCAGGTGCCTGTGCTCTGCTCTGCTGCAAGAGCCTTGGCAGCCTTTTTCAGGTCCATACCCGTCTCTAGATAGTAGGTGGCGGTGACATAACTCTCCTCATCTATATCTTTCGCAAACCTCATAACTCAGCCTCCTGCTCAACAAGTAACACAGTAACCTCCTCAACTTTTAAATCTTCCCTGGCAAGGTTTCTCAGGTGAATGTAGCAGGTGGGACAGGCGGTGGCGAGGATATCCGCATTGGCAGCCCTCACCTCTTCTAGGCGTCTCTTCCCCAGCAAAGCACTCAACTCGGGGAAGGCGAGGGGAAAGCCGCCTCCAGCGCCGCAGCAGCGCGTCTCTAGCTTCGAATGCGCAAGCTCGCGCAGTTCAAGCTGTGGTATAGCCCTGAGCAGCAGGCGGGGCTCCCTGTAAATCCCTGCCCCCCTCGCCAGGTGGCAGGGGTCGTGGTAGGCGACGCTCGCGGAAAGTGGCGACAGGGTGAGCTTCTCCATGTTCTCGCGGAGGAGTCTTGAGAGGTGCACCACCTCCACCTCCGGGTAGTGCTCAGCAAAGGTGTTGTGGCACCCCGGACAGGTTACTATCAGCCTCTCCACGCCCCGCTCTCTCAGCCTCCTTCTATTTTGCGCAATAAACTCTTCCCAGGCAGAGCCGAAGGTGAGCAGCGGTGCGCCGCAGCAGAAATCGCGAATCACGGCAAAATCGTCAAATATCAAACCGAGAAGCTTAATCGCAGCCTCTTCTATCTCCTTTGCTCTGAACTGGGTGGTGCAGCCTGGGAAGTAGGCGGTGCTCGCCTCGCCTTTGCTAGCGCGCATAACCTCGCCGAAGGGGTTGCCCATCTCCCGTGTAATCTCCACCTTCCACTCATGCACAGGGAGTTCAAGCTTTCCGAGGTAACGGCGGCGCGCCTCTTCTATCAGCGAGGCCACGCTCACACCAGCGGGGCATGCAGCGCTGCACGCGTCGCAGGTGGTGCACTCGAAGAGGCGGAGCAATGCCTTCTCACTCGCCGGAATCTCACCCTCCTGCAGGGCGAGCAGCGTCTGAAGTTTGCCCCTCGCCACGCTCCCCTCGTTCTTTGTCTCTTTAAACACAGGGCAGCTCGCCCTGCAGAAGCCGCAGCGCATACAGCGCTTCAGGGATTCCCTAAGCTCCATTACCAGTTGGCAGAAAGCAGCCGTCGGAAATCGTCTCTAAATCCCACTCAAACGCTGGGCCACATTTGCCCACTGCTTTTGAAAAGTATTAAATACATTATCGCGGAGAGTATGTAACATTCGAAGATCGATATGGGGTGGAATCGGGAGACTGGATATGAGCGGGATGCTGGTTAACAGGGAAATAAACAAAAAGGGCTTATTAAATCTTCTTCTGTCAGGAGCGATATTTATTTTCGTCTCTTCTATATCAAATTTCCTTATGGGATTGTATTATGCCGCAATAATCTTGGCAATCTGCTGGATACCAAAAGCACTACTTAAATACGACAAAATAAATAAAGTTGATCTGCTTAATATAATTCTTTCCGCTGGTGTGGTTATTTTCGTATCTAACGCATCATCATTTTCGCTTGGTATATTCTATTCTGCTATTATCTTTGGGATTTACTGGATTCCAAAAATGTCATGGCAGATGGAAAAGAGATATACTAAGAAATAAAAAAAATAAAATACAGGGGGAATCAGCCCCCGGCGCTGAGACTCAGCGGACTCGGGCCGAGCTTCTTAATACGCGCTATGAACTCCTTCATGGTATTGGCGAAGCGCTCACCCTCGGCTGCAGAAATCCAGCGTAGCATTAAGCGTTCGGGCTCAATCCCCAGCTCTGGCAGGAGCTTCATGAGCATCTCAACACGCTTCTCTGCCTTCATGTTGCCTGTGACATAGTGGCAGTCGCCTATGTGGCAGCCCGCCACAAGAACGCCGTCTGCACCCTCCGCAAAAGCCTTGAGCACATACGCCGGGTCAAGGCGGGCAGTGCACATCAACCTAATAATCCGCGCATTTGGCGGGTACTGCAAACGAGAGGTTCCCGCCAGATCCCCGCCGGCATAAGAGCACCAGTTGCACATGAAGGCTATAATTTTTGGTTCAAACTCTGCCATTTTTCCACCTCAGGCTTCTGCTTTTACTTCTTCCTTTCCACCGTCTTCGCGCATTGCACTCTCAATCATCGCATATATCTGCTCATCGGTGAAGTGGCGTATCTGCATTGCTCCAGTTGGACAGGCAGCTGCACAGGCGCCGCAGCCCTTACAGATAGCCTCGTTAACCTGGGCCTTTCTGTCCACCATGGTAATCACGCCGAAATCGCAGGTGCGCTCGCATATCCTGCACCCTATGCAGAGCTCTTTGCGCACAAAGGCGACAATGGGTTCTGTTTCCACCTCGCCCTGCGCCATTGGTATCGCGGCTCTTGCAGCGGCTGCGCTGGCCTGCGCCACGGTATCAGGGATATCCTTCGGCCCCTGGCAGGTGCCTGCAAGGTATATGCCATCGGTGAGCGTATCCACCGGACGGAGCTTGGGATGTGCCTCTGCGAAGAATCCGTCGGTGCTCCTGCTCAGCCTGAGCAGGCGCTGAATCTTATCGCTGTCCTGCGCAGGCTCCATGCCCGCAGCGAGCACCACAAGGTCAAGCTCAACCTCCAGGGGTAGAGCGAGCAGTGTGTCTTCCACCCTTACTATGGGGTTCTTTGTCTTGGGGTCTTCGACTATCTCACCTGGACGACCGCGGATAAACTTAATTCCGTATTCCTCCTGCGCCTGTCGGTAGAACTCCTCGTAGCCCTTGCCGTAGGCGCGGATATCCATGTAGAACACGTAAACCTCTGCCTCGGGGTGCTTCTCCTTGTACAGGCGGGCATTCTTTATGGAGTACATACAGCACACGCGGGAGCAGTAGGGGTTGCCCACCTTCGCATCGCGAGAGCCCACACAAAGGATGAAGCCTATGCGGTGGGGCTCCTTGCCATCGCTTGGGCGAAGAAGCTTACCCCCTGTGGGGCCGCTGGCATTTACCAGCCGCTCAAATTCGAGGCCAGTGATAACATTCTCATAGCGCCCGTAGCCGTACTCGGGCTTTCTGGCGGCATCGAACTGGTCGAAGCCGGTGGCCACGACTATAGTGCCCACCTCCAGTTCAAGCACCTCATCCTTCTGATCATAGTCTATGGCCTCTGGTCCGCACACCGCCTCGCACATTCCACATCCCAAGCAGGTTTCGTCGTCTATGGTGTAAACCAGCGGCACAGCCTGCGGGAAGGGTACGTATATGGCTTTGCGCACACCCAGCCCCTGGTCAAACTCATTCGGAACCTCCACAGGGCACGCCTCGGCGCACAGCCCGCAGCCGGTGCACTTGTCGTCGAGCACCTGCCTGGCACGCTTCCTAACCTTAACCTTAAAGTTGCCTATGAAGCCGTCTACCTCCTCAACCTCGGCGTATGTGAGAATCTCAATATTCTCGTGCCTCGCGGCGTCCACCATCTTAGGCGTTAAAATGCAGGCAGAGCAGTCCATAGTCGGGAAGGTCTTGTCCAGCTGAGCCATCTTACCCCCTATGCTTGGGGTCTTCTCCACCAGGTATACCTTGAAGCCCATGTCCGCCATGTCGAGGGCGCTCTGTATACCCGCAACTCCTCCCCCGACGACAAGCGCAGCTTTCTTAACCTTCACCTTGGGCTTCTGCTGCGGCTCAAGGTAGCGCGCTCTGGCGACTGCCATCCTCGTCAGGTCCTTTGCCTTTTCAGTCGCCTCCTTCGGCTGCTTCATGTGCACCCAGGAGTCATGCTCGCGTATGTTAGCCTGCTCAAAGAGGAAGGGGTTGAGTCCTGCCTCCTCAAGGGCACGCCTGAAAGTAGGCTCATGCATCCGGGGTGAGCATGCGGCAATAACAATACGGTTTAGCTTGTGCTCCTTTATGTCATCTTTAATGAGCTGCTGCCCCGGGTCGGAGCACATGTACTTGTACTCCTTGGCAACCACAACATTTTCCAGCTTGCTCGCGTACTCGGCGACGCTCTTGACATCAACAACGCCTGCAATGTTTATACCGCAGTGACACACATAAACGCCAATCCTCGGCTCTTCCTTCTCCTGTTTTGCGGCGCCCTTCTCCGCCTTCTCCTTTCCTTCAGCCATATCCTATCCTCCTTAGCAGGGCCTCACAGCCCAAGATGCGGGTCGCGAGTAATCTCACCACAAGGACTAACCTCTTAAAGACAAATTGTCATTATTTATAATTATTAATAAAGCTTTTGGTTACCTGCAAGAAGTGATGCAACTGGAAGGATGCACCTGCCGTGGGGGTTAACAACTCTCCCATTTATCTTGCAGCGGCCTTCTTCTGAGACTCCACCTTCTCTGCCAGCTCTTCAATAAGCTCTTTTAGGCCCTTGCCGGTGCTTATCTCAAAGCCCTCGCCATCCTTGAACGTGGCGTAGAGGTCCACCCAGGAGCCGCGCCTCCTCTTCTGGAAGGGTGGCCTGGCCTCCACCTCGCCCTTCACAGGGAAGTGAATTGTTATGTACTCCACCTTGCCATTGATGTCCTTGTTCAGGTATATGCGCACATTCTGGGAGTTAACCCTGCCGAAGAAGTAGTCTATGCCCCGCTCAAAGCCGAGTTCAGAGAATGTCTGAACAATGCGCGGCGGCAGGTCGCTGGTCTTACAGCCGCAGAGTGCACCGCAGCTCTTTTCAAGCACCTGGACGCGAGCCTCAAGCTCCTTGAAAACCTCAGGGGGAGCGCCCAGAATAACCTCGCTGTCCCTGTAGTCTGCGAACATCCTCGCGCCACCGCACAGGAAGGTGACATTTGCCTTCCCGCTCTTAAGAGGCCCCGCAATAACCTCGCCGCACACTGCAATTTCGCCAGCGAACTTCGCTTCGATGCCGTGGAGGAGCGCCGCTGCCTCCATCACCTGGCGCGGATTGGCTATCATCAGCACCACGTCCGGGTCGGGAATTTCCTCAACAGGTGCGATGAGCACCGCCTTGGTCTCAGCAGGCTCAATGCGGGGCTGAAGGTCCACAAACATGGGCTCCTGAAAGCCCAGAGCGATTAGCGACTGATGGCACTCCTCATCCTCAGCGCGCATCAGTATGGTTTCACCCAGCGCCGCGCGTCTGACGAATTCACAGAATTTTCCAGGCTTCACCGGCGTGGGGTAACCCTCAGGAATCTCCTTAAACAGCTTAACACCCACGAGGTGGTATCTGCTTCCGAAATAGGCGCGTATTCTATCCATGGCTAATCCTCAAAGGCGGGAACCTCTATGTAAATCTCGTATGTCTTTTCTCCCGCCTGCTTAACCTCTAAAACCTTATATCCCTTGCCTTCCTGAGCCAGGCTTCTGGGGATGCTCTCAACCGCAGGCAGGTAGTCCACAATAACCTTAAGCTTTCCACCGCCTGCATAACCCATCTCCTCCGCCTTAATCTTTGTGTACACGAAGGTATCAGGGCACTTCTCGCCGCGTAAATCCAGGATTTCCATCAGTCCTCACCTTCCGTCACACCGGAAGCGTCGCTTCCGGGTAACACTGTGCATACCTCTTCCACGGGCTTTGGTATAAATTCCTCACCACAGGCTGAGCAGTCGCTTCGTCTGGCAACTTTAACCTTCTCGAAGCGCATCTCATCCACATTGATTATGAGAAGGCGGTTCTTGAGCCCTATTCCCAGCCCTGCAAGGTAGCGTACAGCCTCAGTCGCCTGAATCGCCCCCACAATGCCCACCACAGAGCCGAGAATACCTGCCTCACGGCAGGTGGGTATCATGCCTGCTGGCGGCGGCTCAGGGAATACGCATCTGAAGCATGCAGTCTCTCCGGGAAGGATACTCATTGCCCTGCCCTCGTACATCAGCGCGGCGCCGTGAAACAGGGGCACACGGTTGACCACGGCTGAGTCGTTTACGGCATAGCGAACAGCAAAGTTGTCTGTACCATCGACAATGGCGTCGTAGCCCTTGAAAAGCTCAAAGGCGTTATCGTAGGTTATCTTCTCATCTATTCCCTCTACCTTGATCTCCGGATTTATTTCGCCCAGGCGCTTTGCCGCAAGCTCAGCCTTTGGCTTGCCCACATCGCCGGGGGTGTACAGGAACTGTCTGTTCAGGTTGCTCAGCTCAATGCGGTCAAAGTCATAGATGTGAATCTCGCCCACGCCGGCGAGGGTCAGGTAGGTCCCGATTGGGCAGCCCAGGCCGCCGGCCCCGGTTACAGCCACCTTCGCCTTCTTTAGCCTGCCCTGTTCCTTGGTGCCGAAGTCCGGGAGGATGAGCTGCCTTGAATAGCGCTTTATCTCATTTAGATTCATTTTCTCGACTCTCCTTCAGGTAATCTTTAATCTCTCTCACGAACTGATTGCCCAGCTCCTCAATGCGGAGTTCAAACTCCTCACAGAGGGTGTCGCCCCTTCCAATGCCGGGGCAGTCCTCGGCGCAGCGAAGCTTGAGCACCAGTTCGTCTGCATAGATTATGCCGTCGAACAGGAAGGGATACATCTGGCAGGAGAGGGGCTTCGCCCCAAGTTCATGAAGCTCACAGCTCAGGTCCTCGCGCAGGAATATGCACTTCCCTGCTTTGCCCTTGAGGCGAAAAAGCCCTTTCTCGGGCTTGAGCACTGCGAAATCCTCAGGGGCTTTGCCAGTCGCCCTGGAGATGCGCTCTACTCCACGCGAAGTGATAACTCTGCCCTCAACGCAGCACTTGGCTCCACATTCGCGGTAAACGCAGGAGAAGCGCTCCACCCTGTGCGGGGAGTATATTATCACTGCTTAACCTCCGGATACTGCGGGCAGGATGCTTATGACGTCGTCCTCGCTGAGCTCTGTGTCAAGGCCCTTCTTGAAGCGCACATCCTCATTGTTGTGGAAGATGTTTATGAACTGCTTTATCTCGCCGTTCTCAATTATGCGCTCCTTGAAGCCCGGCTTCGCTCTGTCTATGTTCTCTATAATCTCGCGGATTGTTTTACCACTAGCCTTTATCTCTGGCTTACCGTCGCTGAACTTTCTCAATGGGGTTGCAAGCCTAACAGTTACCATGCGACCACCTCCTTCTCTAGCTTCTTCTCAACCAGCTCGCGAAATGCGTCCAGGTCTGGCTTTATAACCGGCGGCTTTGTCAGGTATTCTGCAAGCACATCCTGGGTCTTTAAGCCATTGCCTGTTATGTATGCCACGACGCTCTCGTCGCGGTCTATTTCGCCAGCCTCTACAAGCTTTTTAAGTGTGCCTATCACAACGCCGCCTGCAGTTTCTGTGAATATTCCCTCCGTCTTTGCCAGGAGCTTTATACCAGCAATAATCTCCGGGTCACTCGCTGAACCGGCTGTACCATGGGTCTCCTTAATCACCTTTACCGCATAGTAGCCGTCCGCGGGGTTGCCTATGGCAAGGCTCTTCTCTATGGTGTTGGGCTTAACGGGTTTAAGAGGCTCGCCCGTACGGAAGGCAGTGGTTACGGGTGAGCATCCCTCGCTCTGGGCTGCGGTTATCCTGGTGTCTGCGCTGTCTATTAACCCCAGGGTTTCAAATTCCTTCAGCCCCTTGTGTATCTTTGTGAGCAGAGAGCCGCTCGCCACAGGGATAATCGCCCTCTCAGGCGCGCGCCAGCCCAGCTGCTCCGCAACCTCGTAGCCCAGTGTCTTTGAGCCCTCAGAGTAGAAGGGCCTCAGATTTATGTTCACAAATCCCCAGTTGTAGTAGCCAGCGATCTCTGTGCACAGCCTGTTAACGTCGTCGTAGTTGCCCTCCACACTTATAAGGTTTGGGTCGTAGGCGAGGGTCTGGATTATCTTCCCGAGGTTGAGGTTCGCTGGAATAAAGATGTAGCAGTTCAGCTTCGCCTTTGCAGCATGCGCAGCGACGCTGTTCGCCAGGTTGCCAGTCGAGGCACAGCCCACTGTATCGAAGCCGAACTCTATTGCCTTGCTCACCGCCACGCTCACAACGCGGTCCTTGAATGAGAAGGTCGGATTTACGGAGTCATTCTTTATGTACAGCTCCTTTAGACCGAGAGCTTCCGCTAAATTATCAGCGCGGTGGAGCGGTGTGAAGCCAGCATGGAGGTCGATTATGTTGGAATCCTTCTCCACAGGCAGAAGCTCGCGGTAGCGCCACAGCGTATGCGGGCGCTTCGTAATCTCAGCCCTGCTCAGCTTCTCCTTTATCTCCTCGTAGTTGTACTCTGCTTCAAGCGGACCAAAGCACTCTTCGCAGATGCTTACCGGCTCTACGGGATAGCGCTTTCCGCAGTTTCTGCACTTTAGATTAATGACCGTCATGACATCACCTTCCAGAATACAGATATGTAACAATATATATAATTTTCGGTAAAACTTATTACCAAAGGTAATATCTGGGGAAAAATAGAGAAAAGGAAGGCCCCTGCTCAGCAGGAGCCATGCGAGATTGCACCCTCAGGGCACGCCTCTACGCAGGCACAGCACTCCACGCAGTCGTCGGCGTTTATCACTGTGCACTTGCCGTCGTCGTTCAGCTCATAAACCGCCGACGGACAGCTGTCAATGCAGGTTCCACAGCCAACGCACTTGTCTTCGTCTATAGTTATGTCCACCATTCTTTTAACCTCCGATTCTTCAGGGTTATCGCTGCTTATTTAAACTTTTTGGTAACCCCGCAGAGTGCGAGGCGCCTAAGCCCGAAGGATTAACAAGTTAAAACACACCATAACAATAAATTTAAATATGTTAAACTAAAGCTATGCTTGGAAAATTGAAAGGAGGCTAAGTAATGGTGGATATAGAGATTGACCTCGATGCATGTGTGGGTTGTGGAACCTGCGAATCACTGTGCCCAAGCACCTTCCAGCTCCAGGACGACAAGAGCTATGTAATAGGCGACGGCGAAGACTGCGACCTGGAGGAAGTAGTAAACAGCTGCCCCACAAGTGCAATAATCGTCGAGGGCATAGGCTCTGCAGAGAGAAAGCAGGTGTAAATACTTCCGCCCTCTTTTTTAATTTTTATTAAAATTAGCTTTAAAAATAAAAGGAGGAGGGGTGGGCCTCAGGAGAACTTCTTTAGCTCCTTGCCCTTAACGCGAGCGCCCGCATTCATGTCGCGGATGTTAAAGATGTAGTCGTCGATGTGCTTGTGGGTGAACTCTATTCCAGTGCGCTCAAAGAACTCTGTCCAGCCGATGCGCTCTATCCACTCGCCCATCCTTTCGTCCGGCTTTGCGTCGCTGGCCCAGGCTTCGACTATCTTCTTAACAGTCTCCACCACCTCCGGCCAGCGGGGTGGGTTGTTGGGTATGAAGGGCACCGCCAGACGGGAGAATGCCGGGCCACCTCTTGTATTTGAGATTTTACCGCCTACCCAGATGGATACGCCGTCGTTCTTGGGGTCTGCCAGAGGTGTGCCAGGACAGAGACCGTAGCATATACCGCAGTACATGCACTTCTCGCCGTCTATTGTTATGCTCCTCAGGGTGGTGCCGTCCTCCTTCTTTATCATCTTGGGCTTTATCGCATAGGTTGGGCACGCGGCGATCATGCTTGGAATCTCGCAGGCCTTGCTGACGACTTCGTCAAGAACTGTCGGCGGGCGGCGGTGAACTCCAAGTATGGCGATGTCTGAGCAGTGCACTGCGCCGCACATGTTGAGGCAGCCCGAGACGGCTATGGTGAGGCGCGTGGGGAGCTTCTCGCTAACAAAGTAGTCGTAGAGCTCGTCCATGAGCACCTTCTGCAGACCGGGTGAATCCGTCGCCGGCGTGTGGCAGTGCACCCAGCCGGTGCATGCTACTATGCTGCGCACTGTCCTGCCGGTACCGCCTACCGGCAGTCCAAGCTCTGCAAGCTCCCTCTTCAGGGGCTCCACGTTGTCCTTGCTGTCCAGAATGAACTCGATGCTGTGGCGAGATGTGAAGCGCAGACAGCCGCTGGCGTACTTATCCGCCAGGTCGCACAGCTTGAGCACAGTCTCGCTGGCGATAAACTTGGGCTGTCCAGTACGGATGGTATATGCCTCCTCACCGCTCTCGCTCACATGCTTGTAAACACCCGGCTCAAGTTCCTCATGGTACTTCCACTTACCGTAGTTGCGCTTAACCACGGGGGGAAGCATCTCCTTATAATCCGGTGGACCAAAGTCCAGTTCGTCAAAGGGAATCGCCATCTTTTCCACCTCCTAATCAACCTGCACCTCGCCCGGGAAGTAGAACCAGAAGGGGTTGTTCCTGGGCGCCTTCACCATAGTTGGGAGTGGCTCAAGTCCGACTTCGTTCAGGAATTTGCCGGCACCAATGCGGTATATGGTTTCGCCGATTCTCTCCTTTGCTCTGCCGTTCTCGTCCCACCAGTTCAGGAGCTTGTATATCAGCTCCTTCAGCTCAGCGTATGGCGGCTCCACCTTCATAAAGGGTATCAGTGTCCACGCCAGGAAGGCGCCATAGCGACCGCGAGCGCGTCCACCGACGAGTATTGTGGCGCCCCTGTCGTCACCCGGCGAGAGTGCCTTGGGCATCTTCTGCAAGCAGTACATGCAGCGCACACACTCGTCGTTGTTTATCTTCAGCTCATTGCCATCCCAGCTCATCGCATTTGTGGGGCAGTTGGCAACAATGTACTCCACGTCCACCTCGTCGCCTTTGGCGTAGTTCTTTACTTCCTCCTGGTCGATTTTTATGTCGTCGCGCCAGGTGCCCATAACAACAAAGTCTGCTCTGGGCACGCCTGCAACGCAGTCGGTGGGACAACCAGAGATTTTCAGCTTGAACTTGTAGGGGAAGCGCGGACGGTGCATGTCGTTGAGTATCTCTTCGTCGCTCATCATGGTGTGGTATATGTCGTTGGTGTCGATGCACGCCATCTCACAGCGCGCAGGGCCGATGCAGTTGCTCGCAGTGCGGAAGTCGCCGGCGCTGCCGCCGATATCCCAGTGTTCCTTTGCCGCCTCATCGAAGAAGGGTTCAATGTTTTCTGTGGGTATTCCCACCACCTGCAGGTCTCCAGTAGCGCCGTGGAAGTTCATTAAACCTGAGCCGTACTTGTTCCAGAGTTCGACAAGTTTACGTAGCTTTTGTGTGCTGTAGAACCACCCGGCAGGCTGGATGAACCTTATTGTATGGGCATCTGCAAGTATCTCACGCTTGTCAGAGACCCTGCCAATAACACCAGCGTCATAGCCGGGAACACCCACCATACCGCCGTGCGTCCAGTGGGTTACCTTATCTTCGTAGTTCAACTCATAGAGCTTGAGAAGACCCTCGTAGCCCGTCTTTTTAATCTCTTTAACTATGCTGGGCCACGGCCCCTTTTCAAGCTCATCCAGAAGGGGGGTTTCCGATGCCACCTCATTTCACCTCCTGCCTTAATTACTGCAAAACATACATACCTCAGGTGAATTGATTAAAGTTTTTTTTAGTATATATAATTTATTAAAGTGTGCAAAACCACCCACAACCGCGCACAATTTTACCCTCGTTAGGCTATACTTGCTAAGGGTGTGGTTTTTATGGATAAGAAGGATTTTCTGGAGAGGTTCTGCCTGGATGAGGAGGATAAGCATAAGCGGGCGGAGCGCATCAGCAAGGGCATGGTGCGCTATGAGCGCAAGAAGAATGTCATATTCACATTTAAAGACAGTGTTGCAAAAATTGACCTTTGCGAGGTTTGCAGACATCCCAAGGGCATGACCTACACCCTCTGCGAGGTTCTGCCGAGCTTTGAGGGTGCGGATGTATCTGCGATGCTCATGGAGGCGAAGGAGAAGGCGGAGGTTTTCTGCAGGAGTGAGGGTCCAAGGGCGCAGTGTATAATCAATATAGTAATACCCCCTGAGCCAGGGATGATTATGGAGCTTGGAGAACACCTCGCTGAGATGACGATGCTTGGCAACTTTGCAGTTACTGTGTACGACACAAAGAGCGGTAAGATGGGGATGCTCGTTATAGATGAGAGCTTCCTCTCAGAGCTGCGGGAGGACCCTGACTACGAGGAGATGAGCGACGCTGAGATTTTCGCGAATTTTATGATGAATTACGCCGACCTGCTATGACTCTGACCTGCCTCTCCCTGCATCACATAAAAACCAGCTATAAAAACTTCTCCCGGGTGAGATTTTCCTCTCCCAGCGAATTCTATGAGGCAACTCTCCACCTTGGCGAGCGGGTGCTCTTCCAGACGGGCACCAGGGTGGAGGTTTACACCACCGGAGATTCAACTCCTGCTATTCTGGAGGCACTCTCACACCACAGTGGCATCGCAGAGGAGGAGCTCTCAGAGCTGTTTAGGGTTTACACAGCCAGGGAAGCGGCGGAGCACCTCTTTCGCCTTGCGTGCTGCATAGAGTCCCGTGTGCTTGGCGAAACCTACATCCCCTGGCAGGTCGAAGAGGCGCTTGTGCAGGCGAAGGCAGCGCATGCCGCTGGCAATGCGCTGGAGAAGCTTTTCGGCGCTGCGATGCTTGCAAGCAAAAGAGCACGCGAGGAGACGGGCATAGCCGGAGGCGACCTCCACCTCAGAGCTATGGAGGCGCTTAACGCAGCGACAGGGCTTGAGGGCAAAAGGCTTTTGCTTTACGGCGCAGGCTTAACCGGCAGGAAGGTTGCGATGCTGGCGAAGCAGGAGGGCGCAAGCATTGCCGTGCTGAACCGCAACCATGACATAGCGCTGCGATGCGCCCGTGAGGTTGGCGCGGTGGCAGTGGAGTACGATAGGCGATACGCTGCACTGGGCGATGCCGACATTCTCCTCTGTGCCACTCTGGCGTCGCACTACCGCATTACCCCAGAGCTTCTCTCGGCGGTTAAGCTGGAGAAGCGTCTTGTGATTCTTGACGTCTCACCCTTCAGGAACGTCTCACCGGAGGTGGCGAAGCTGGGTTATGTCACCCTTGTGAACGGCGAGGTGGCGGAGGCTGTGGAGGAGCACCTCGCTGCCATGCGTGCACATGTACCCGAGGTGGAGGCGATACTGGCAGAGGAGCTGGCAAAGCTTGAGGCTGAGCTTCCCGAGCTCTTTGAGGTGTGATAAATGCCCTACATAGCACTTGAGCTTGGCGATGAGGAACTGGAGCATGCGAAGCTTGTGCTTGGCGACGCCTGCAAGAGCTGCGAGGTAAATATAGAGGGCAGGCCTGAGAAGGGCGTGCTGCTGTCGGAGAGGACTCCCAGGAACCTCTACGCCCTCCTCGCAATCTACATGCAGAACCGCGTTGACTGGAGGCGATGAGATGGGCTATGTGCTCCTCGAGGTGAGCGACAATGCAATACATTCTATAGAGGCGCTGCTAAAGGGAAGTTTCCGCAGGCTCAGCGTGGAGTGCTCCTCCCTGCAGGAGGGTGAGGAGATGCTGGTTTTTGAAGAAAGGCTCGGCGCTGGCGACTACCACCTGCTCCAGTCGATACTTGTGCAGGATTTGGAGTGGTGAGTTTTTAGTGGGAACTTCGGCACATTGTGATGAAATAAGATATTTTCCAAATCTGCAGAGGTCTTCTAATATGTTTAGAATTTACATGTTGTAATATCCCTAAAAGGATATAAGGAAGAAAACGTTATAAGATTTATCAAATATCATATAAACAGATGACATAATGCGAAGATAGAATACGACCATTGATTAACCGTTGGTGTAAAGAGTTATCAGTGTGGAGGTGAACTTTAATTCAAAATGAAATACAAACAGAAAATTCTAACTCTTGTTAGATGGGAAACAATATTATTTATTGGGGGTTTCCTTCTTTTGGTTGGTCTTATATTTGAAGTTAAAGAATTGGAATTTCATAAATATGATTTTAGTTTTGAAGCTGAACCTTCTACTGTAATGTTTAGTGACTTCCAAATATATTATGATTTTACTAAAAAGAATGGCAAAATGTCATTTGAGATAGGCGGCACATATAAGTTGGAAAGAATTGAGATTGGATTGCCAAAAGAACTATCCATAAAGAAAATTATTTGGATAAATGGCACTAGAAAACGCAATGCTTATCAATTTAAAGAGAACCAAGATTACAGAATAGAGGAAATCATGGGATATAATAAAAAGAAATATCTCATTCACAGCTTAGATAGCAATAAAAAAAGCGATTGGACTTACATGGAGATATCTTTAAATGGAACGATATATCCAAATGCGGAATTCATGTTTACTCCTGCAGGTAATAAAATTTTGCCTCCTACTGGAGACGAAAATGGGGCATTCTTCAAGTTTTATTTAGGAACAAGGGATTTTGTTTGTGATAACATTAAATGTTTCGAGAGTTTTAGACCCGATGAGCTGGTTGACCATTATTATAATAATACTCTCCGTATTTCTACGGTAAAGATGTTAGAGGGATGGGAAAATGTGGGACATCATATTTTTACTTTGAATTACAACAAAAAAGTGAGATGGTTTGCAGAACTTCTTAGGAATATAGGACTTGGAATTGTTTTTATTGCAATTGGTATGTTGCTAGAATCCTTAAAAAATAAAAAGAAAAATTAAAAAGGAGGATACCTTAAATTTCAATAGGTTATAACAGTTATAATCTCAAAACTAACATCTGTATTTTGGCTAAAGTGTGTGCCCACCAATAAAAACTAACCAATCCGCCTCGAAAAATTAGTAACCCTGAGCTCCTGCAGTATCGCCTCTTTGTCCACGTCGGGAAGCTCCACTTTGCCGGGTTCATAGGCGCAGTAGGGATCCTCCGCCAGGTAGTCCCCGGTTACAGCATAGGCACGCGAGCGGGAGCCCCTGCATATATCGTTGAACTCGCACACTCCGCACCGTCCCTTGAGCTTCGACGCATCGTTAAGCTCCCTGAGCACCTCTGAGCCCGAGTATATCTCCTGAAGCGTCTCCTCGCGGACATTGCCCAGCGTAACCGGCATGAAGCTGCTGGGATATACCTCACCCCTGTGCGCCACAAATATTCCCTTGCCGAAGAGCTTCCTGTCCTTGGGCTTATAGCTGCCCCCTGCCTCAACCTCGTGCACCTCCACACCGTGGGTTAGCTGCTCCAGCTTTTGCCTCAGATACGAATACAGCTCCCCCTGCATCACCGCGCCTTCGTCGAGCATGCCCTCTTCCACAAGGCGGCGCATAACGGCGACGCGACGGTAGGGCTCGCTTCCTGCGATGGCATTCACTGTTATAAGCGGCAGGCGCATTACGTCGTAGACGAAGTTGAATACATCCTCATACTCTGCCGGCGAAAGTGCGAGCTCCTCCCTTGCCCTGCCGGTGGGGATGAGCATGTACAGGTACCAGCCTACTGCTCCCAGCTTTTTTGCGAGAAACATTATCTCAGGAAGCTGGCGCACATTGTAGCGCGTCACCGTCGTGAGCAATCGGAAGGGTAAGCGAAGCTCTCGCATTATCTGCGTCGCCCTGACCAGTCTTTCAAAGGTGCCCGGCACTCCGCGAAAGCTGTCGTGCTGCTCCGGCGTGGCGCCGTCTATGCTCATTGCCACAACGTCACAGCCTGCGCGCTTAAGCTTCTGTATATTTTCCCTGTTTAGCAAAGGTGTGGTGCTGGGTGCTATTGTCACAGTTAGGCCCGCGTCCTTGGCGTAGCCTATCAGGTCGAAGATGTCCTCCCGCCTCAGAGCATTGCCGCCTGTGATGCGCAGTACAGGGTAGGGTTTGCGGAAGGCGGCAATCTGGTCGATAAAGGCATAGCTCTCCTCGGTAGAAAGCTCCCGCGGGTCTCGCTCTGCGCGCGCACTCGCCTTGCAGTGCTTGCAGGCCAAGCCGCAGGCTATTGTGGACTCCCACATCACAGAAACTGGCTTAAGGGGCATTCAACTACAGAAGAAGCGTAACGAGGTAAAGGCTTCATCAGCGGGCAGGCTTCTCTTTTATTTTTGTCCTTGTAGGTATGGCATACTCCACACCGCTGATCCATAGCCTGACCTCATTCTGATGAATGCTGCCGTTGAAGGGCACTTCCGATTTCTTCCTGTGCTTCACCCAGGCATCTCCTGCTATATAGAAGGCGCCGTCACAGTCCCTATATAACGTGTCTATCTTGCCCTTAATCGGCTTGTTTCCCTTCTCCTTAAGCACAAACTCGCCCTTAGCCCTGCCCTTCTTCCACTTCGCCTCCAGCTCAAATTTTATGTCTCCACGCTTGCGGTGCATATGCCGGTTCTTACTATGCTTCTCATCCTCTTCCGCCTTCTCAGCTTTAGCCTTAATCTTCACCTCACCCCTCGCAACCGCTAGCGAGAAATTGTTCCATGCCTCGCCTCCTGCGCCAAAGGCATGCAGGGAGAGGTTGAGCTCTCCAGGCTCAAAGGGTCCCACACATGCGGTGGCGTAGCCGTCGGTGAGGTTCATGGATAGAGTGAGGTTCTCCAAGTGCAGGTGTACCCCAGCAATGTCGCCGCTTACCATAGAGCGCAACTCAAACTGCATATAGTCGCCCACCAGCGTGGGGTACTTCACACTGACAAAGGAGGGTGGCGCGTATGGTGCGGGCATGACATAAAAGACCTGCTCCACTCTTGACCCGCCTATTGCAGCAGCCACCCTGTAAGTGCCCTTCGCCGCACCGGTAAAGATGAATCTCTCCATACCCAGTCCCGAGTAATTCAGCTCTCTGCTAGAAAAGAACACTCTCTCACCAGTGGCGTTATATACCTCCACGATGAGCGTTTCTCCGGGTGCTGAGAACACCTCCGCGAGAACCTCCAAAGCCTCACCCTCAACGTATGCCGTCTTCGAGGTGCCCACCTGAAGCACCGCCCCTCCGGCGATATGGAAGAACTCCACTGCCGACATCAGCGTCAGAGGAGCGCAGGTATCACAGGCGGTGCGCGTGTTTATGGCGTAGACCATGACGCCAACCCCAGACACGTCGCCTGCGGTAAAGTTTAGGGACACTTCCTTCCTCTCTCCGGGAGTCAGAGTAAGCGGAGCTGAGGCGATGGAAGCTAAGGCGTAGGCGCCGTCGAAGGCGTAGCCACTCAAATTCCCATCTATTGGGAGGGCGCCGTTATTCTCAACCTCAAGCACCAGCGTGCCCTCCTCTCCTGGGGAAAAGGTTGCCCCGCTGAGTCTAGCTTCCAGTATCCTGGTGGAGTAGCCGAGCACGTCGAAGGCGACGCTTCCAAGTTCTGTGAAGTTACCAGAGGTGAACTCGTACTCAACGCTGTAGCTGCCGGTGCTCAGGTTGAGCGGCAGATTAAAGGTGTAGTTCCTCTCACCGGCGGTGACGTTTTCTTCCAGGACAATAAAGGGCGAGCGCAGCACCACTCTGCCCGGGCGTGAGAATTCGGCCAGAAGGGTGACGTTCTCTCCCGGGCGGTAGAGGTCTCTCTCCGGGCGAAGAAAGATAGCCTCGCTCCTAACTCTCACCTGCACCGCCCCCAGGAGGAGAGCCCTGCCGCTCTCCTGGTAGATTCCGTAGAAGAGCCTATCGCTCCGCTCAGGTGCCGTGAAAGTGATGGTGATGTTCCGCTGCTCGCCGGCGCTGAGGTTGAAGCGGACAGTCTCTTCCGCTTCGCCGAGCCTCGCCCTTAGCCAGGCGCCGGTGAGTGCTCTGGGGGCGAGGTTCTCCACCCGGAAGGTGGCGAGTACGCTCTCGTTGGGCAGGTAGCCTGTCCTGTTCAGCACCACGCCCACGCTTATGTTTGCGCCCACCACGGAGAAGGGCAGCTCTCCGCTTGCGTTGTGCAGGCGCCAGGTGAGGACGTACTCTCCAGCCGGGAGGTCTTCCGGCAGGAGAATGCTTAAGGTGAGGTTCTTTTCCTCCATGGGCTCAACCCACGCCAGGGTGCTCGCCTGAGCGACGCCAGGAAGCTCCGCTGTCAGGTTGAACTCCTCACCCGTGCCCCCGGCGTTGCGCACCGCAATGCTGAGCGTGAGGTTCTCACCTGCGGAGTAGCTGCCCCTGTCCAGCGCTACCGAGAGCACCTCACGCACAGCTGGGGGTACAGCAAATTCGCCATCATAGCTCTCCACAACCTTTCCGCCCCTGAGCACCTCAACTCTAAGCGAGTGGTTGCCAGCCGGCACGTGCCTCACGGGTATGCTCAGGGCAAGGAGGCGCTCCTTCAGCGGGGAGAGGTTGAGGGCGAAAGACTGCGAGTAGAAGCGCGTGCTCATCCTGAGCTCGCCATGGAAGGGATATGCGCCTGAATTCAGGACGCTGGTGTTCAGGTGCAGCACGCCCCTAGCCTCTGCGGAGTGGCTCACGTTCAGGCTTATGCTCTCCGGCTCCGCAACCTTGAGCAGGAGGCCGCCCTCCTCAAAGGGCGTGGAGTAGCGCAGCAGGTGCTCACCCGCGGGGAGGTTGAAAGCAACACTGGCGTTGCCGCTGGTGTTGACCGGAAGATGTAAAAGGCGCGTTGTGCTGACGTTGCTGAGAGTGAAATTCACCTGCAGGTCGAGAGGAACCTCGCCAGTATTCACTACATAGAAGGGGACCTCTACCATTCCTTCCTGGTACACCTTCGCAGCGACGACTTTCACACTGGCATTTTTGCTCAGGTAGAGCACATCCTTTTGAAGATGTGCACTCACGTCGCCGGAAATGAGCACGTCTATGGTTGTGCTCCTGTTTATCGTGAGCTGCTCGGTTACCTGGGTAGCATGTCCTGCGGGCAGAAGCAGGGTACGGCTGCGGTTCTCTATGCTGATGATCAGGTCCGCATCCACCTCTCCGATGTTCTCTAGCAGAATGCTTACATTGAAGCTCTCGTCACTCACACTCTCTGGGGCGAAGAGCTCAGCATTAACATTCGGCTTCTTTACCTCCACAAGCTGCGCCACAGCTGTGCCGTCAACGCTCGCTTCGAGGGTGAAGGACTCACCCGCGATGATGGATATAGAATAGCCGCGTGTCTCATTCGGAGCCAGAGGAAAGCTCTCCTCGTAAATCGGTTCTCCATCCCTCTTAATAATTAAGGTCATATTTTCAGCGGATATGGCTGCGAGGTTGACCACTTCGCCCGAGATGTTCACCTCCTCACCAGGCTTGTAGAGCCGCTTGTCAGTCTCAAGAGTGGTGTAGAGCCTCTTGCCAACCACATAGAAGGAGTCCAAATTTTTGGTGATGAGCTGAGAGGTGTTGGAGTAGAGCGAAGATATCAGATAGTATTTGCCCGTGAAGTTCATCGCCCCCGCCCTACTCAGAAACTCTGCACTTTCCGCTATGCTGACGGTGAGGTTCTTCTCCCACACCACTCCACCAGGAGGTATCTCCTCGGCATAATCCAGAAGGTAGAGCATACCGTCTTCTGAACCCACTACCACCTCTACCATGCCATCACTGTCAACGTCGGCTATAGCTGGCGAGGATACGCCGAAAATGGGCAGCGACCACAGCGCGCTCCCATCCTCGCCGTTGATGGCGTAGACGGTTTCAGCAGAGCGCTTTGACCCTCCGGCGTCCATCACAATTACCTCGGCTCTGCCGTCACCGTCGATGTCGGCTATCGCAGGCGAGGATATAACCTCACCAAGCGTGGGGAAGCTCCATTCCACCATGCCTATGGCTCCGTCAATTGAAAGGATTATGTCACTGCCCAAGCCGGTCTCAGGTAAACCCGCTTCTACGCCTCCAATGACCACCTCCACCTCGCCATCACCATCTACGTCAGCCACGGCCGGCGAGGATGTGGTCCTAATCCTGAGATTCCAGAGGGGAGTGCCGTCGTGGTTGAAAGCGTAAACTCCTTTGGCGGTTCCAAAGACCACCTCGAGCATCTCGTCTCCATCTATGTCAACAACAGCAGGCGTTGAAATCAGAATCTGACCGGCAAAGGAATGATTCCACAGTAGCGAGCCATTGTTTTTGAGGACGTAGATTCTGGGCTGTCTGAAATTGGAGACGGCAATTATTTCAAGTTCACCATCGCCGTCTATATCGGCTAACGCAGGAGCCGCCTGATATAAAAATCCACCGATATTGGAGTTGTTCCATCTCTGGCTCCCGTCCTCGCCGCTGAGCACGTAGAGCGCATCATTGCCTTGGGCCACTACCTCAAGCTTGCCATCGCCTTCTAAATCTGCAACCGCGGTAGAGGCTGCGCCAAAGAGTGCTACGGAAAACCATTTTAATGTGCCATTGAGTGCGTCGATGACATACACCCCCGCACAGCCGTGAGTTACAATCTCCATCCTGCTATCCCTATCCACATCTGCTATGACCGGGGATGAAATAAAGTTGCATAAGCTTGTGTTCCAGAGAATACTTCCATTGTGGTTCAGCACGTAGATGCCCATCCAGGTGGTGAATACCACCTCCGCTTTACCATCACCGTCTACATCTGCAATTGCTGGCGAGGAGTATATGGGCCCACCCACGTTGAAGCTCCACTTCACCGCGGCGCTCCTCATCTCTCCTATAGCGCGCGTGCTCCCGCTTCTCTGCACGTCGTGGCGGAACATGGGCCAACTCTCCCCTGCGCCGGGTACACCGGCTCTGACTATCTTAAGGTTGAGGGTTGCATTCTCTATGGCTCCGTCGAGGTTCACCACGCTGGTGTTTATCAGCGGTGCCTCATCCAGGAAGTACGCTGGCTTATCCGTAACAGAGTCGATGCTTGCGTTGAGCCCGCGTATCCACAGGACCTCTTCCAGAGCGGTGCTCTCGTTTGTGCGCAGGTTTTTCAGGAAGGCGTGCAGCACGTAGCTTCCATTTACGGCGCCACTGGGTATCGCAAGGGCGTGCAGCACCGTGCTTCCCGCTCTCAGCGTGCCCTCATAGCCAGCCTCCGCAAGCACTTTGCCATAGGGACCAAAGAGCCTCACAGCAAGTGCATAGCCGGCATCCACGCCACCGGTGTTGCTCAGGTTGAGCACAACGCTGCCGCCGGCGGAGAGGTTGCTTTCCGCAAGCGCAAAGCTGAGCCTCGATTCAGGGATGTGGAAGGGAGCAACCTTTGTGACACTGCTTCCACCTCTCAGTGCGGCGGTGGCAACAACTTCGTAGTAGCCGGGCTCGGCTTCTACTGGCAGGGGGACGCTGAGATTCCACACATAGCTCTCTCCAGGAGTTAAGTTGAGAGGCAGCGAGTAGGAGAGGTTCAGCTCTGGCATGGCCAGCGTGAGGTTGAGCTCCTGAAGGAACCTGCCGGTGTTGAAAGTGGCAACGTTCAGATTAACAGCCTCGCGCACGCGGTAGCCGGGCTTCTCCAGGCTCAGCATGAGGGTGTTGCGGTTGGGGATAAAAATCACACCCGAGGTGTTTCCTCCATAACTCAGATTGTACCGCAGCCAGTAGGCGCCGAATTTGAGTTCTGAAATAGATGCGGTCAGATTCACCGCCCTGGTGCCGTTGACAACGATGTCGAAAATCTCCTCCCCATACCACACGAGTGCATTGCCAGAGTCGAGCAGCTCCGCGCTTAAGGTGGCGTTCCTCACAGCCACCCTGCCGATGTTGTTCAGGTCAAAGGCTATGGTGTTGTTGCCTATTTTGAGCACAGGTATTGTGATGTTTTCAACCGCCATACTGAGCGGAAACTCAAAGGAGGTGCGCGGTGTTGCAGTGGAGTAGGTGTAGCCGTTCACCAGCACCGGAGTTTCGACCTCCACCATGTACCTGCCGGGAACAGGCATCTGGGGCATAGTGTAATTGAAAACTTCGCTTTTTGCCTCTGCCCTGCTGAAGGAGAGGCTGAGATTCCGCCTCAGCACCACCTCGCCCAGGGGGTTGACCACTGTAACGTTCAGCTCAGCGCTGTCCAGCCTGGCATTCCTCAAGTTACGGACGGTTACGCTTATGGTAACGTTCTCCAAGCGGTCGTACCAGCTCCTGTCAGTTTCGACGTAAACTGAGAGGGCGGGAGGATATACGGTGATCCAGCTATCCCTTCCACCCACGGTGGTGTAGTTCTCATATACCCGCACCCTGAGGACATCCCTGTATCCTCCAAACCACCCAGAGTAGGCACCATTAGTTACCTCGTAGGCTACGGGTATGGTGTAGTTGCCCTTCGCAGGCAGGGTAACGTTTATCCTCTGCGGATTTTCGGTAAACCTGGGCAGGTTGTGCACAAAGCCGTAGGCAACCTCCACCTCCCGCGGAACATCCCGGGAATTTTCGATGGTGATGTTGAAGCGCGCAACGCTGCCCCTAACGTAGCTCTCTGCCTGAGGTTCAACGAGGACCCTGTCCCTGTAGAGGTAGCCGATGGAGCTAACAGCAAACCTCGCACTCTCGTAGGTTACCTGCGTTACGTTGCCGGAGGCGTCGACCAGCGCGTAGTCCACCCAGTAGATTCCCGTCTCCTCTGGCAGCAGGTACTCGAACTCCACGCTCCTGCTCTCGCCAGGAGCAAGACTGAGGTCCATGCTCACGTTGGCGAGGATGCTCTTCTCAGGGTTGACGAGGGTGAACACCACCTCGCGAGCGGAGACGTTGCCCCTGTTGGTCACATTAACCGGAATCCTCGCGATGTCGCCGGGAGCATACTCGGGAAGTACCTCAGGGCTCTTCGCCCAGGCGAGGAGGTCCCTCACGAGGGCCACCTCGCTCCGAGCCGCCTGGCCATTGGCGAAGGCCCAGTCGGAGTACATGGTTGTGGCTACAACCCTGCCCCTGCCGTAGCGGTACTCTATCATTACAGGCCACCTGGTGTCGCGCTTGGTCATGAGTATCCTGGCATTCTCGGGCCAGGAGGTAAAGTAGCCGTCGATGTTCGCCCCGACCCTGAGCGAACTCTGTCCCGCAAAGGCAGGGTGGTGATGGCTTATCTCCACAGTACCCCAGGTGCAGCTTATGTCCTCCGCCCAGCCGTAGCCACTCAGCTCGCCCCCGGGTAAGGCTCTGTATTCATACCCACGCTGCTGGGCGAAGACGATGAGCACACCACCCTCGGCGACGAACTTCTCGAGCTTGGCTTTGAATATCTCGTCGCTGTCTAAACCGTACAATCCGCCAGTGGGGATGACCAACGCCTTCATGTACTCCGGTGAGTCTAAATCGCCTGCGCCCACATCCGGGTAGTACTCCCTTAAGTTCTCAAGGAGCTTGATGGTGTTGACATAGTAGCCATTACGCAGCACCCAGCCGTCGAAGGCTCGCTCCCAGGCTTTGATGAGCTCCTCCTGGGA
>NZ_JBPMGE010000077.1:0-8181 GCF_054014795.1 Candidatus Pyrohabitans sp.
CCTTCGAAAACCTTATAAAAACCCAGCGCCAAGGTAGCAGGGGTGCAACAATGAGGCTTCTTCTCCTTCACGTGGACCACATAGAGTTTAAAGCAAAGCAGAAGACAAAGGTCGCCGAAAAGGTTAGCGAGGAAAAGCTCGCGGGTAAAGCGGAGGAGGCGCTCGCCGCATTTATCGCCGTTGAGAAGGCGGACGAGGGCCATGCAAAAGAGGTGGTGAAGCGCGCCGCCGAGGAGATAGAGAAGGTTTACTCACAGGTTAGAGCAGAGCGTGTAGTGCTCTACCCCTATGCCCACCTCAGCTCCTCCCTCGCAAAGCCGGATTTTGCGGTGGATGTGCTCAGACGTCTGGAGGAGGAGCTTCTCGCGAGAGGCTACGAGGTTGTGCGGGCGCCCTTCGGCTGGTACAAGGCCTTTGAGCTGCGCTGCAAGGGGCATCCCCTGAGCGAGCTTTCCCGGGAGATACGCGTGGAGAAGGAGGAAAAAGAGAGCCTTGCCCTCAAGGCTGAGAAGAAGCTGAAGAGCGAGTGGTATGTGCTCACCCCTGAAGGCGAGCTTACCCCTGCGGAAAGCTTCGACTTTTCAAAACATGAGGGCTTGAAGATATTCTACGAATATGAGACCAAGGGCACTCGTGCGGTGACCGAGGAGCCACCCCACATTCGCCTGATGAAGGAGCATGAGCTTGTGGACCACGAGCCTGGCAGCGACCCGGGCAATTTGCGCTGGTATCCCAAGGGAAAGCTGATAAAGAAACTTCTGGAGGAGCGCGTTACAGAGCTCGTGCTTGACTACGGTGCCATGGAAGTGGAGACGCCGGTGATGTACGACTTCGCCCACCCCAGACTGAGCCGCTATCTTCACCGCTTCCCGGCAAGGCAATACGTTGTGATAAGCGACGACAAGGAGTACTTCCTGCGCTTTGCCGCGTGCTTCGGGCAGTACTTGATGATGCACGACATGACAATAAGCTACCGCCACCTCCCGCTCCGCCTCTATGAGCTGACCCACTACTCCTTCCGCCGGGAGCAGAGCGGTGAGCTCGCAGGGCTTAAACGCCTGCGAACCTTCACCATGCCGGATATGCACACCCTCTGCAGGGACATGGAGCAGGCCAAGGAGGAGTTTCTGCGCCAGTTCAGGCTGAGCATGCGCTATATGAAGGAGCTGGGCCTGGAGTATGAGGTAGCCATGCGATTTGTGCGCGACTTCTATGAGGAGAACGAGGAGTTTGCCAAGCAGCTGGCTGAGCTTATAGGAAAGCCCATTCTCATCGAACTCTGGGATAAGCGCTTCTTCTACTTTGTTATGAAGTTCGAGTTCAGTGTCAACGATGCTCAGAAGAAGGCGGCAACGCTTTCGACAGTGCAGATAGACGTGGAGAACACAGAGCGCTTCGACATAACCTACGTGGATGAGAGCGGGGCCAAGCACTATCCCCTCCTTCTGCATGCCAGCATCAGCGGGGGTATTGACCGCAATCTCTACGCGCTGCTCGAGCAGGCCTACCTCAGAGCTAAGCGCGGCGAAAAGCCTTCGCTGCCCACCTGGCTCTGTCCCACGCAGATCAGGATAATCCCTGTGTCTGAGCAGAACCTCGGCTACGCCGAGGAGCTTCTTGCCTACTTTAAGAAGCGCAGGGTGCGCTGTGATTTAGACGATGAGGCGGCAACACTTCAGAAGAAGATACGCAATGCCGAGAAGGAGTGGATCCCATACATCGTCGTTGTTGGTGCGAGGGAGCAGGAGGGAGGCTACCTCACTGTGCGTGTGAGGAGCACAGGCGAGCAGGTAAAGCTGAGCAGGGAGAAGCTCGCCGAGCGCGTGGAGAAGGAGAATGAGGGCAAACCCTTCGCCAAACTTCCACTTCCTGAGAAGCTCTCCCAGAGGCCGAAGTTCAGGGGATAGTTTTTCCGAGAGTTAAAGAATCAACTGAAAGACAATTTTTATCTACTTCCAAATCTGAATCTAATCTCTATAAGTGATATTAAAATCCACCCAGTGAGGGGAATATAAACCTATGGAAATGACGATGCAGAGACACATATCCGGGTCGGGAATGATTGAACCCAGGCTAGAGGGGAAAGCACAGCTTAAAATCGAAGCTGGTGCTGAGATACCAGAGGGTATTGTTGCAGAAAACATTAATCTGGGAATGGTTGTTGTTCTGGATGGCGCTATTGAATTTGCAAATTCAAAATTTTGTGAAATTTCCGGATTTGAAAAAGAAGAACTGATTGGAACCCCATTTGTTAAACTTGTTTCGTCAAATTCAAGAGAGTTACTTATGCATGAGAATGCAATCTATGGGATTGCCGAATGTGAAATAGAAATCCTCTCAAAAGAGGGAGAGGGTATACCTGTTGAAGTGAATACTTCTCTGATTGAATTTAATGGCAGACCTGCAGAAATGATGATACTCAGGGACGTTACAGAGCAGAAGAAGCTCGAGGAGGAGCTGTTCATAAGGCAGGAAAAGCTGATAGCAATGACATACGAACTGGAGCAGTCCAACTACCTAAAGGACCTCTTCCTGGACATTATGCGCCACGACCTTTTGAATCCCATCGGCGTCGCAAACAACTTTGTTGAGCTCCTGCTTGATGACGAAAAGGACCCTGAGAAGGTGGAGCTGCTCAATGCAATAAGGAGGGGGCTTTCAAAAGCAGTGAAGCTGGTTAATGATGCCACAAAACTTTCTAAACTTGGTTCCATAGAAAGCCTTGAATTGGAGGATTTGGACATTAAAGAGGTGCTGGAGGAGGTTGTGGAGGACTTTATTCCTCTGGCCTCAAAGGCGGGTATGCATATAGAGAATAAAATAACCCACAGCCTTTATGTCAGGGCCAATAAAATAATCGGAGAGGTGTTCGCCAATTTTATATCCAATGCAATAAAATATGCCCCGGAAGGAAAGATGATAGTCATAGAAGGTGAGGAGGCATACGAATTCGTTAGAATTAAGGTGATGGACTTCGGGAGTGGCATAAAGGACGAAGATAAGCTCAGAATTTTTGATAGATTCACCAGGAGAGAGAAGGGTGGTGTCAAGGGCTCTGGTCTGGGATTGACAATTGCTAAAAAAATTGTTGAGTTCCACAAGGGCAAGGTCTGGGTGGAGGATAATCCTCAGGGAGGGGCGGTCTTTGTGGTGGAGCTGCCGAAGCAGGGGAGCAATGCGGGCAACGCCACCTGAGTTGAGACTCAGCAGAAAAAGTTATCTTCACCCCCTGCGAATTTAGAAGCATGTACCTCGGTTATGAAGAACTTCTGAACAGAATACACGAGGAGCGCCTGCTGGAGAATGTGGAGGAGGGCAACATTCAGGGCGCGGGCGTGGACCTGCGCATCGACAAGCTGTACGACATCACCTCACCTGCGGCATTATATAAAGAGGAGCGCACCCTGCCGGAGCTTCGTGAGATTGAGGGCGAGCGCTATGTGCTGAAGCCGGGGAAGTACTACCTGTGCACCACCCTGGAGAGGGTGAATATGCCAAAGGATTTGGTGGCATTTATGTTCCAGCGCTCCACGCTGTTTCGCTGCGGTGTAAGCCTGCGCACCGCCGTTATAGACCCGGGCTACAGGGGTGTGCTCACCGTGGGTATAAAGAATGAGGGAGGCTTTGAATTCACCCTGGAGAGGGGCTCGAGGATAGCGCAGGTGGTCTTTGCCAGGGTGGAGGGCGACGCCGTAGCTTATGAGGGGCGCTACCAGGGGGGAAAGGTGAAGTAATGCTTTTCCGCGCTATAGCTCTGCTTCTGCTTGTTGCCTCATTTTCAGGTTGTGTGGAGAGGGAAGAGGCGCCGCCCGAGGGCTACGTACAGGTGGAGGTCAGCGATGTCCGCGAGGAAACCTTCGGCTATGCGATCGTGCTTAAGGAGGTTGATGGTAGGGGAAGGCTCACCATGGTGGTGGGCAGGGAGCAGGGGGAGCGCATGCGCCTGCTTCTCGCCGGCGAAAAGCCTCCCCGCCCCTGGATGCACCACACCTTCGCGGCACTGCTTGCGAAGCTGGGAAAGAAGGTGAGCTACGTGAGCGTTGATGCTCTGGTTAGCGAGGTGTACTACGCGTCCATCCACATCCCTGGCATAGAGGCGGTAGACGCTCGCCCAAGCGATGCGATAATCCTGGCTCTGATTGAGGGCTCACCCATCTACGTCAACTCAGCTCTGCTAGAAAAGCCAAAGATTGAAGCCCTCGCCGCCTAGCGAAGAAGGTGCACATTGCCCAGGCGAACATTGCGGAGGTGGCGTCTCGCTACTTCAAGGCAGGCCTCAGCCTGCTTCCAGCTGGTCGTCGGAAGGGAGCGCATCATGTAGGTGGGATAGAAGGCGAGCAGGGAGTAGGGTATCTCCGGGCTGAGCTCTGCAATGAAGCGCGCTATCGCCTCGACCTCAGCCGCGTCGATATAGCCGGGGACGAGCAGTGTGCTCGCGATGAGAAAGGGCGGCGAAGGGCGCTCCTCCACGTGCTCAGCCAGCATTGCGAAGTTTTTCAGGGTGTAGCGATTGCTCGTCCCGGTGAGCGCAAGATGGAGGTTCTCATCCCAGGCCTTTAGGTCGAACTTTATGCACCCTCCAGACTCTAAGCTGAGCTTCGCCGCCTTCCTGAGTACGCCGGGATGCATACTGCCGTTGGTCTCGTAGCATATCCTCAGTATTTCGCCCTTTCTCTCACGGAGCGCTATCTTGCTGGTCTTTATGGAGTGGGCCATCTGGGGCGTGGGGTCGCCGCCGAAGTAGCATATGCAACTCGTTCGGTTATCCACAAGGGCTGCGAGATGCTCCGGCGTCATCCTCGGGGAGAGCGTCCGAGCGTTCTCACGGTACTCCCAGTTCTGGCAGAAGAGGCAGTCGAAGCTGCAGGCGCCGTAGAAGACCGCGAGGTTCTTGTATCCCAGCTCTGGCCCGCGCTCCACGTGGGAGTAGCGCGGATAGCCAGCGCCGGTGCAGCCAGCGCAAACCCACGCCGAGACGCAGTTCGTGGGCAGTGCGTCGTGGTAGGCGCTCACCACTGCCTCACGGGCAGTGCCAGCGAGGTGCACCAGCCTGCCTCCTCGGTTAATGCGCAGCCCGCAGAGGGAGCGCTCGCCCTCATGGAGCTCGCACTGATTAACGCAAAGGGTGCACTTCACCTCACCTCCCCTGGGCGCGCTCTCGGGAAAGCCGAAGCGCCTTCGCGAGGCTGCGTGAGCCTCCTGCGCCAGCGCGAGCGCCTCCTCTGGCCTCTGCCTTATGCAGCGCAGGCACACCTGAAGCTCTGCCGCAATTTCCTCTCCCTTTGCCCCACATACTGCGCATTTTCCTGTCATTACAATAAAATTTAAAAAATCAAGAAATTCACTCTTCAACGCTTTTCAGGAACTCTTCCATGCTGGAGAATTTTAAACCCTCTCCTCTTTTGATTCTTTCCTCGGCCTCTTCAATCCTCTTAATAAACTCCGGAAATATGAGGTCCTCGTCGGGATAGATAGCCTCAATTAGCAGGGCTTCCATACTGTCAACCTTCTCCCTGAGTACTGCCACATCTTCGGCAATTTTCCTCAACAACTCAACTTCAGACATAAATCTCACTTTATCTTTGTCCTTTAACTTCGTAATCTTTTGCTGAAGGTGTATAAAAAAGCTAATCGATTGTCCTTTTATAAACCTTATCATGGTGGTCAAAATCTAATAATTCTATAACCTTTTTATCCTTATCAAACCTGTAGATCAAAACAAAAGGAGCTACGTGAAGTCTCCTCCTATTCTTCAGAACGTTCCTGAGGGGCTTTCCCATTTCTGGATTTTTACTCAGGAGCAAAAGCTTCTTTTTAAGGCGATCATAAGTTTTCCTGTCTTTTTTATAGAGCTTTTTAATTTTATTCTGCAGCTTTGGATCTACTATTATTTCGTAGCACATATCGGCACCTTGTTTTTAAGGCTCAATTAACTCTCTTTTTATTTTAGTCTTCCAGAAAATCTGTTATGAACGTATTTATGATTAACTATTTCTGCGACTCCCTTATCGCAGCCTCAAGCCTTTCGATGCTGAAGGGCTTTTGTATTAAACCTTTTGCTCCCTGCCTCAACCACTTCTGTATTCTGTCACTCTCTGTTACAACGCTGAAAATGTAAACCGGGGTATTCTTTAGCCCCTCATGATTCTTAATGCGTGATAAAAGCTCCTCGCCGCTCATGCCCGGCATGAGGATGTCGAGAAGAATCACATCCAGAGTGTAGCCTTCTTTGAGCTTTTTCAGCGCTTCCTCTGCGGAGCCTGCAGTAACAACGTGGTATCCGCGCTTTTTAAGCATGCGCTTTACAATACCAAGTATGTCTTTGCTGTCGTCTATCACCAGGACGCTTGTCAACTGCATCCCTCAGTTTTACTACAAAATTATAGTGTTCACAACAAATTTCTCAATCGTCATTTATAAGTTTTTTGATGTGTTCACTACAATATGGAAGATTTGCTGGTGAGTGATAGGAAAAAAATAGAAATTCTGAGAGCGCTTTCTGATAGAAAGGTGCATACCTACTATAATCTTACTAAAATTACAGGAACAAACTTTAATACGGTGAAAAAGAACTGTATTTTTCTCGAGTTGTTGGGTCTTGTCGAGGTTCTTAAAATCAGCAAAGAGGAAAGTGCCTCAGGAGTGGCATCTTACAGAGTTAGAATCACAGAAAATGGGTTAAGATTTCTGGATAAACTTGGAAAGTGATGCCGCTACCGGAGCAGCACCTTCACCCTGCTTTTTATCTCAATCTCCCTGCCGTCGAAGTCGCAGCGATAGGCGAGAACCTCAACGCCCCTTCGCTTCGCCTCCCTCAGGGCTTCGCCAAAGGCAGCGTCGGTGGCGTCATTGGGCGCAAAGGCAAAGGCGTCGCCCCGCTGGATTATAAAGACTACCGCCGAGCGGTAGCCCTCCTCCCTTGCTTTAATCAGCTCAAGCAGATGCCTCCTGCCCCTCGCCGTGGGCGCGTCCGGAAACCTTGCAATACCCTCCTCGACGAGGGTGCAGGACTTGACTTCCACCAGGCAGGGAGGCGAGCCCGAGAGCAGGAAGTCCAGCCTGCTTTCGCCGAATTTAACCTCCTCCCGCGCTATGCGGTATCCTGCGAACTCTGCCAGCCTGCGCTGCTCTACAGCCTCTCTGAAGAGGGCATTGGGCACTCGGGAGTCCACGCTCACCCATGCTTTGCCAGCTTTAACCCCTATGAGGTCGTAGGCGGTCTTCCTCTGCGCACCCCTGCATAGCCGGAGCAGCACCTCTGCATTTATCACGAGGAGCTCCTGGAGCCTCCCCGGGTTTGGAAGATAGGCTTTCGCAGCTTCGCCGTCCACCTCAACAAGGCATGCGAACCTGTTCAGGCGCTGGATAAATACGCCGCGCTTCAGCTCTCCCTGGATTTTCATCTTCCTCAACTACTCTGTAATTTCCCACGTATATACTGTGGGGTTGGGTTCAGCTTTAATTTTCATCGCTAATCCCCGCGACTACTACAATGAAGTTTGAACCTCGCTGGATTGCCTGGGAAATTACCCAGAGGTGCAATCTGCGCTGTGTGCACTGCCGCGCCGAGGCGGCGATAAAGGCAGAGAGAGGGCCGAGCACAGCTCAGGCTAAGGCGGTGATAGACGACATCTCAAGCTACGCCAAGCCAGTGCTGGTGCTCAGCGGCGGCGAACCCCTGCTGCGGGAGGATATCTTTGAAATCGCGCGCTACGGCACTGAGCGAGGGCTGCGAATGGCTCTCGCAACAAACGGCACCCTTGTCAGCGATGAGGTGTGCGAGAAGATCAAGGAGAGCGGAATTAAGATAGTCTCTATCAGCATCGATGGTGCCTCCGCCGAGGTGCACGACAACTTCCGCAACCAGCGCGGAGCCTTTAAAGGCGCGATACGTGCGGCGAAGCTCTTCAAAAAGCACGGCATCCCCTTCATAGTCAACTCCTCTTTCACAAAGCGCAACCAGGAGGAGATTCCAAAGGTTTATGAGCTCGCCAAGAAGCTGGGCGCCACCGCCTGGTACATGTTTCTGATTGTTCCCACCGGTAGGGGAAAGGAGATAATGGAGGAGCTCATAAGCAAGGAGGATTACGAGAAGATACTCAACTGGCACTACGAGATGGAGCGGCAAGAGAAGGAGATGTATGTGCGCCCCACCTGCGCGCCCATGTACTACCGCATCTT
>NZ_JBPMGE010000078.1:0-14585 GCF_054014795.1 Candidatus Pyrohabitans sp.
TACCACATTATGTGGATGCAACCAACTGTGGTTGCGCAAACTTCAGAAAGTTTGATCAGCAACTGCAGACAGTTGCTCTCGGGTTACATGACGAGACTCGCTTCGCTCGTTCTAGCCACCATCATCATATTGCGGTATCTACGATACCGCTATTTTATAGTTATAGGCGGCAGAGCAGCGAGAAGCAAACATATAAAAGGTGGAGGAGGAGAAGGAGTAATATGCCCGGAAACACCTTCGGCAGAGCCTTCAGAGTGACCACCTTCGGCGAGAGCCATGGTAAAGCGGTGGGTGTGATTGTGGACGGCTGCCCTGCGATGCTGGAGCTGAGCGAGGCTGATATACAGTGCGAACTGGACAGGCGAAAGCCGGGGCAGAGTGCCGTCACCACTCCGAGAAGAGAAGAAGACCGTGTGCAGATTCTCTCTGGAATTTTCGAGGGAAAAACCACAGGCGCGCCGGTAGCAATGGTGGTATACAACAGGGAATACGACTCTTCGGTATATGAGGAGCTGAGATTCAAGCCCCGCCCCGGACATGCTGATTTAACATACTTCCTCAAGTACGGGCACAGGGACCACCGCGGCGGTGGCAGGGCCTCTGGAAGGGAGACTCTCGCCAGAGTTGCAGCCGGGGCCATAGCCAAGAAGCTCCTGGGCACAAGGGGTGTTGAGATACTCGCCCACACCGTGGAAATCGCCGGGGTGCGCGCAGGAGAGGTAAGCCTTGAAGACATCCGGAAAAATCCAGAAAGAAACAGCGTGCGCTGTGCTGACCCCGCAAAGGCCAGAGAGATGGAGGAGAAGATACTCAAGGCAAAGCAGGAGGGCGACTCCGTCGGTGGTGTGGTGGAGGTTATGGCTCTCAATGTACCCCCGGGACTGGGCGAACCCGTGTTTGACAAGCTCGACGCCGACATAGCAAAGGCATTGATGAGCATAGGTGCAGTGAAGGGCGTGGAGATAGGCTCTGGCTTCGCGGCGGCCCGGCGAAGGGGCTCCGAGAACAACGACGAGTTCTATGTGGAGGGTGAAAAGATAAGGAGCAGGAGCAACAACGCCGGCGGTGTGCTCGGCGGGATATCCACGGGCATGCCCATCGTAGCCAGAGTTGCTGTTAAGCCTACGTCCAGCATAGCAAAGGAGCAGCGCACAGTTGACCTGCGCACCCTTGAGGAGACAACAATAAGGGTCAGGGGAAGGCACGACCCGTGTATAGTGCCCAGAGTGGTGCCCGTATGCGAGGCGATGCTCGCTCTTACACTGGCGGACCATGCTCTCCGCTCAGGCGTTATCCCGGCGACGCGCCTTGGTTAATTTTTGTAGAGGTTAACCGCCTCGCCTACGTCGATTTTTATGGAATATCTCCTGGGATTTCAGGGAATAGAGCGCCTTGTAGAGCTTCACAGGCAGGGCAGGGTGGTGGTGCTTCTGCCCAGGATAGAGGTTTTTCTCTATCCACCCGCACGGATGCAGGTGCACAAGGTGCAGGAGGTGGTAACCTCCGCCATAGATGAGGTCGTGGCGAAGGGTATCTCCTCACCCGAGGAGCTTCCCATGCTTGCGCTAAAGCAGATCCATAAATCCCTGCTCGAGATTGAGCGCGCCCGCGTGGAGATGCGCGCCGAGTACATAGTGTTCAGGCACACCCCCATAACAAAACAGGAAACCCAGGAGATGTACCAGATTCTTGCAAGGGCAATGCTCGAGGATGGAAAAATTACGCCCATGCTGGGCGCGGAGGTAACCGGGATAACAGCCTGCCCCTGCGCACATGAGGGACTGGTGGAAAAGACGCGGGAAAAGCTGAAGAGGGAGTTCTCAGACGCTGAGATAGAGAGGATATTCAGCTCTGTGCCCGTGGCGAGCCACAACCAGCGCAACATCTCAACGCTTATGCTCAGCGTTGCCGAGAGGGGGCAAATAGATGTGGACGGGCTTATAGACATACTTGAGCGCTCCATGAGCTCCCGCCTTTACGAGGTGCTCAAGCGCGAAGATGAGGTGGAGGTGGTCTACCGCGCCCATCTCAACCCGAACTTCGTCGAGGATACTGTGCGTAAAATCCTTGTAAACACCCTTGAGAGGTTTCCCCACCTCTCAGATGACACCCTGGTGTATGCGAAGAGTGAGAGCCTTGAGAGCATACACCAGCACAATGCCTTGGCAGAGAGGTTCACAACCCTCGGAGAGCTCAGGAGAGAGGTGGGAGATTACCTGTAACCGCTGAGGGATAAGGCGTATATAAGCGCACCGACAAATTAGATTTATGGCGCTGCACTTCTTCAAGCGGGGGCTTCGTGCTCTTGGCATAGCTGAGAGCTTTGTAAAGCAGCGCAACAGAGCTGTGCTTGCAGGCGTGGTCATGCGCGGCGACCTGCAGGTGGACGGCTTTGGCTTTGCTGAGGTGACCCTCCGGGGCCTCGATGCCACACAGGGTGTGATTGATATATATAGGCAGCTTGGGCGGCGGGATATCAATCTTATTATGCTGAACGGCTGCATCATAAGCCTCTTCAATCTGATAGACCTGGACAGGGTTTATGAAACCCTTGCCAGGCCTGTAATCTGCGTTACCTATGAGGAGAGCTCTGGTCTGGAAAAGTACCTGCGTGAGTTCAGCGACGCAGAAGCCAGACTGGAGATTTACCGGCGTCTCGGCGGGCGCAGTGAGCTCAAGCTTAACACGGGCTACAGGGTCTTTGTGCGCTACCGCGGGCTTGAACCGCACGAGGTAAGGCATGCCCTGAACCTCTTCACCCTCCAGGGCTCGGTGCCGGAGCCTCTCAGGGTGGCGCGCCTGCTTGCAAGGGCCGTGCTCAGGTGGCGGTCAGGTGCTTTATAAGTCTCAGACAACCAGCGTAAACCCCAGGGCGAAGGTGTCTCCCAGCCCTACGGTTGCCTCCGGGTTTTCCACATAAAGCGCCGGCACAACCACCAGGCCCTTCTCAAAGCTGTGCCTCATAAGCTCCCTTCTCGCCTCTATCCCAGGGCGACACGGCCTTGGCGGAGAGAAGCGCTCAAGCTCGCCCATGCCCGGGGGCCTGCCGTACTTTGCCCTGTAGGCTGCGAGCAGAGAACCGAACTGCAGTGCTGCCCTGATCTGCTTTGGGTAGTCGTCGCTCAGGCAGAGGGAGTAGTGCGAAGTGTGAAGCACCACCCGCTCGGCATAGCCGGCGGCGACCTCAAGCGCCGGGATTAGCTGAGCCTCGCCGGTTAGCTGGTAAAGTTCTCCCTCGTCGAAGCACACACTGTCCATGAGAGGAAAAAGGCGGCGCTTAACTTCGCGCAGAACGCGCTGGCTGTGGTACTGCGCCATCTCCAGGTGAAGGAAGAGTCCGGGGTTTAGCTCCCTCCACTCCTCTATAATCCTCTCCACCTCCCTCACCCTTCCGGCGTACTCAGGGCTGGTTAAATGAAAACCCGAAATCACGCCCTTTGTTATGCCCTTAATTTCATCCCGCATAAGCTCCACAAACTTCCTGTCTATCCTCAGCTCAGCCACTGGCGGGTCATAGGAGGCGATAAAGCGCGTAGCCTCTGGCACAATGCTGCCAAAGTGGGAATCGCCTCTCTTAAGCTCTATCACATAGTGCATCGCGGGCATACACTCCTCCTCAAGCTCTCGCACAGGTACAAAGCCCTCCCTGCTCGCCACCAGCACGTGCTCATCCAGAAGCTCACCTATCAGCCTGCACCCTCTGGCCAGGTGAAGATAGCTCTCAACACCCAGACGTGAGGCTGCCAGTGCCGCCTGTCCGCCCTGTCCGCCTATTGCCAAGAAGTCATAGCCCAGATTTTCGAGAAGGAAATCCAGTGTCCTTCTGCCCACCACAACCTCGCGCTGCTCCCCTGTTAAGGCGCATTCTCTCAGCGGGTTAAGTTCAGAGGGCAGCTCAAGCTCGTCGAGCTCTCCCGGTTTTGCAAGTTTCACCGCATCCACATTGACGTTGAAACCCAGCACAACCCTTTGCGCCATGTACACTCTGGCCTGCTTGAGTGCGCAGCGGTAGTAGAATCTTCTTCGCAAAGGCAACACCTATCAATGTAGTTGACACCACACCTGAAATAAGTTGTCTGTGGTTTGAAGCAAAATTTGGGAAAAACTATTTAAGTCATGATTAGGAATGCCTAATTAGGCAAGCCTAATACAAAGGAGGTGCACAGAATGAACATGAACAGACGCACATTCATAAAGTATACGGGTGCGGCAGCTTTGAGCTTCACAGCCCTTGGCTGCATAGTGGGGGAGAGCGATAAGGCGGCAGGGAAGGAGCTTACAGTATATTCAGGGCGTGGAGAGTCCCTGGTAGGCCCTTTAATAGAGAAATTCCAGAGAGATACTGGCATAAAGGTAAAGGTGCGCTATGGAAAAACCTCTGAACTTGCGGCCGCCATTTTAGAGGAGGGCAAAAACAGCCCCGCAGACCTCTACTGGGCACAGGACGCCGGAGCTCTGGGTTACCTTTCAAGAAACGGCAGGTTCCTGAAGATAGATGATGTGCTGCTGGAGAAGGTCGACCCCCGCTTCCGCTCCCGGGATAGGGACTGGCTCGGCATCACGGGCAGAGCCAGAACAGTGGACTACAACATAAACCTGGTAAAGAAGGAGGACCTCCCGGAGTCCATCTGGGAGTTCACAGAGCCCAAATGGGGCAGGGAAAAGATAGGATGGGCGCCAACAAATGGCTCCTTCCAGGCCTTTGTCACCGCCTTCAGGGTGCTCGAGGGTGAGGACAGGACGAGGGAGTGGCTGGAAGGGATTATTGCCAACAAGCCCCAGGTCTACCCCAAGAATACCCCGATAGTGGCTGCCCTTGGCAGGGGAGAAATACAGGTTGGCTTTGTGAACAACTACTACCTCCACCGCTTCCAGGCAGAGGACCCTGGTTTTCCGGTAGCGCACCACTACACCAGGGGCGACGCCGGGGCACTTGTCAACATTGCGGGTCTTGCAATGCTGGATACAGCAAAAGACAGGGAACTGGCAGAGCTTTTCATTAAATATATGCTCAGCGAAGATACCCAGCGCTACTTTGCAACAGAGACCTACGAGTATCCCCTTGTGGAGGGCATAGATGTAGTAGGGCCTCAAAAAAGCCTTTCCGAAATTGAAACTCCGGACATCGACCTCAACGACCTGTGGGACCTCGAAGGGACAGTGAAACTGCTCCAGGACGTAGGAGCCTTGTAAAGGAAAGAGGATGAAAGTCAGAGACACACTCTCCAGGAAGGTGGGGGGGCTCCCTCCCTTCCCCCTCTTATTTGGGGCTATCTTAATTCTGGCAGCTATGCTTCTCCCCCTCACCTACCTGCTGATACACACATCAAGCGCTGGGGAGAAGGCCTTAAGCCTGTTAACACACAAACGTACAGTGCAGGTGTTTGTCAACAGCCTGTTTCTCGCCCTTGCTGTCACAACCTTCTCGGCTATGATCGCCGTGCCTCTGGCTTTTCTGACGGTAAGAACCGATTTGCCAGCCCGACGCTTCTGGAGTGTTGCAACCATATTACCCCTGGCAATCCCCAGTTATGTGGGAAGCTTTGCCTTAATCTCGGCGCTTGCTCCTCGCGGAAGCATAATTCAAAATCTGCTCTCCCCTCTGGGAGTGGAGCAGTTACCCTCAATCTACGGGTTTCCGGGTGCAGTGCTGTCCCTAACCCTTTTCACCTATCCCTACATTCTGCTGAGTGTGCGCTCCGCCCTGTACGGCCTTGACCCTGCACTGGAGGAGGTGGCCCAGAGCCTGGGATATGCTCGGCGAGAAACCTTCCTCCGGGTTGTCCTGCCGCTCCTAAAGCCTTCTATTGCCGCCGGGACACTGCTGGTTGCGCTTTATTCTCTTAGCGATTTTGGCACGCCTTCGCTAATGCGCTTCGATTCATTCACCCGGGTTATATACATTCAATATCAGTCCACCTTCGACCGCAGCATGGCGGCAGTTCTCTCTGTTTTACTTGTAATGGTTGCGGCGCTCCTGGTGTATCTGGAACAGAGGGTTCGCAGGGTTAGCTATTACTCCACCAGCGCCGGTGTGAGGCGAAAACCCAAACTAATTGCCCTGGGAAAGTGGCGCTGGATAGCGCTTGCATTCTGCATCTCAGTGGTAGGGTTGGCGCTGATTTTACCCTTAAGTGTGATTGCCTACTGGCTCATCCGCGGAGTTATGGCTGGAGAAGCTTTCAACTCAATTTTTCATCTTGCCCTCAACTCTGCTCTGGTCTCCAGTCTGGCAGCTCTTGCGGTTATTCCTGCAGCGCTGATAGTGGCGGTGATTGCGGTGAGGTATCCCAGCCCGCTGAGCAAACTTATAGAGCAGAGCACCTACATAGGCTTTGCAATGCCGGGTATAGTGGTAGCCCTATCGCTGGTATTCTTTGGAGCTGGAACCCCGCTATATCAATCGATGGCGATGCTCATCTTCGCCTACATGGTTCTTTTTATCCCTCAGGCGGTGGGTACAGTACGCTCCTCCCTGTTGCAGCTAAATCCCCGCATGGAGGAGGCGGCCCGAAGTCTGGGCAGCAACGCCTGGCAGACGCTGCGCCTTGTTGTCGTCCCCCTGACGCGCCCCGGTATTTTGACGGGCTCTGCCCTGGTTTTCCTTTCCACAATGAAGGAACTGCCAGCCACGCTTCTTCTGGCTCCCATAGGATTTTCAACTCTGGCCACGAGGGTATGGTCTGCCACTGAGGATGTGTTCTTCGCCCAGGCCGCTGCCGCTTCAGTACTGCTGATTGCAGTGTCTGCACTCACCATAGTAATTATACTCTCCCAGGAGCCAAAATGGAAGGGTGAATAATAATGTATAAAGTAATACTGAAGCTGGAAAATGTCACAAAAAGCTACGGTCGCCAGGAAGCCGTGAAGAATATTTCTTTTGAGGTGAGAAGAGGTGAAATATTCGCCATCCTGGGGCCAAGTGGATGCGGAAAGACCACAACTCTTCGTTTGATTGCAGGTTTTGACAGGCAGGATGAGGGGGAGATAGTAATAGACGGAAAGGTTGTTGCAGGCATTCCGCCGGAGGACAGGAATGTGGGGATGGTATTTCAGGAATATGCCCTTTTCCCGCATCTTACCGTCGGAGAGAACGTCGCCTTCGGTTTGAGAAATACTTCCAATAAAGAAGAGATAGTACATAAGATGCTGGAACTTGTGGGCTTGAAAAGTTTTGAGGAGCGCTATCCCCATCAGCTTTCCGGCGGTCAGCAGCAGCGCGTCGCCCTTGCCAGGGCCCTTGCCCCATCCCCGGCGGTTGTACTGTTGGATGAGCCCTTCAGCAACCTCGACCCCGACCTGCGTGCCAAAATGCGCGGCGAAGTGCTCAACATCCTGCGAAGGGCAAAAACCACGGCGGTACTGGTCACTCACGACCAGGAGGAGGCATTCTCCATGGCCGACCGCGTGGCTGTGATGAATTCGGGCAGGATAGAGCAGATAGGTACGCCCGAAGAGGTCTACCACTTCCCCTCCACCCGCTTCGTCGCCGATTTTGTAGGTCAGGCGGACTTCATAAAAGGCATCGTGGAAAAGCACGGTATAGTAACCGAGCTGGGGGTTTTTCCCAATAACACTCCCTTTGCGACGGGTACCAGGGTTCAGCTCATGATAAGACCTGACGACATAACCTTCACCCCGGATGAAAGGGGCAATGGGGTGGTAGAGGACAGGGAATTCAAAGGCTCTGAGAATCTGTATTCCCTGAGATTAGCCTCTGGCAAGCTGGTGCACAGCAGCTGTGCCTCCACCCTCCTGGTGGAGCGGGGCACCAGGGTCAGAGTCAATGCTGCACCCGTGCACATTGTTGTGTTTACTGAAGATAGGTAACTCTAAAATCGCGATAATGGGATGAGCTGGTCGCATTGGACGCTTTTTCCAGGAGCGCAGAGAAAGTGTGCCTGGGGGAAATCTTTTTATTATCCAAGGCCAAAGCTAAGCCAGCTTTTGAAGGTGTGGCAATGCGCGCTGAGGATATTCTTGCAGATCACATTGGTATGATTGACAGGGAAATAAAGGCTGTTTTTCTCCAGCGCAATGAGCCCCGCCGCCTCTACGAGATGATGGAGTACCACCTCGGCTGGCTGGACGAATCGCTGAAGCCGGCGAAGCAGTACCGCGGCAAACGCTTTCGTCCCACGCTGTGCCTGCTCACCTACAAGGCTCTGGCTGGAGTCTACAACAAAGCGCTCCCGGCAGCGGCGGCGATTGAGCTAATTCACAACTTCTCGCTAATCCACGACGATATAGAGGATATGGACGAGGAGCGCAGGCATCGCCCCACGCTGTGGAAGCTCTTCGGCATACCCCACGCCATAAACGCAGGTGATGGGATGCATGTGCTGGCGAACCTGGCTGCGCTTCGCCTCCGCGAGTACAATGTCACAGATGAGAATATAGTGAATGTCCTGGCGATACTCAACAAAACCATAATGGAACTCTGTGAGGGACAGTACCTGGACATGAGCTTTGAGGAGCGCATGGACATAGATGTCGCCAGCTATCTGGATATGATTTCGCGAAAGACGGCTGCGCTCATCGAGGCGAGCACCTACATAGGAGCAATCCTCGCAACGCGGGACGAGGAGGTTATACAGCACTTCAGAAACTTCGGGCGAAAGATAGGCATCGCCTTCCAGATAATCGATGACATCATAGGCATCTGGGAGGATAAGACAGGGAAGCCCAAGGCAAGCGACATCCGCAACCGTAAGAAAACCTTACCTGTGATTTACGCCTTTGACAGGGCATCGCAGGAGGACAAAAAAATCCTCACCGAGACCTACGCAAAGGAAAGGCTCACCTGTGAGGACGTGGAGAGGGTGCTTGAAATTCTGGAAAGTACCGGGGCGAAGGAATACACCACAAAAATGGCGGAGAAGTATGAGAGCGAGGCCCTGAAGGAACTTCACGCGGCAGGGATAAAAAATGAGGCCGTGGAGAAGATAGAGGTGCTCACAGAGTTTCTTATAAGGAGGAAGTACTAGCGCCTTCGGAGCAGTGATGGTAGAAAGCCCTTTTTCCCTATTCCGAACAGCCTTGCGGCGTTGGCGTAGAATATGCGATGCCTCTCCTCCTCATTCAGCGGGAGCGCAGTTAGCTTCTCAATCTCATAACCGGGGTAGAAGTTGTACCTGAAGTCTGAGCCGAAGATTATCCTGTCTGCGCCGGAGATTTCTATTGCTCGAAGAATAACCTCACCCGGCGCGTGGGAGGTTTCGAGGTATACATTTGGCTCTGGCATGACGCTGGGCAGGTCCTCTCTGCTCCTGTGCCTCCCCATGTGGGCAAAGATGAATGTAACGCGGGGGAAGCTTGAGATTAGCTCATTCACCTCTTCGGGTGAGAAGTTGTTCTTCTCCATTCCCACGGTAAATCCGGAGTGGATAAACACAGGGATGCGAAGATGTTCCACAGCCTCAAAGAGCGTCCATACTTCATCGTCGCCGAAGGTAAAGTCCTGGAGGTTGGCATTGAGCTTCACGCCCCGCAGACCTAGCTCTGCCACGGCGCGGTCCAGCTCCTCCACCGCACCCTCGCAGCGCGGATTGACAGAGGCGAAGGGTATGAGGGCACTGTTACCCCTCGCCGCCTTTGCAACCAGGTTATTGAGCCTCTCTGCCTCGCGCAGTGAGGTTGAGGCAGCAACCGGCATGAGCACCGCCCTGGTTATGCCATGTTTCCCCATCTCCTTCAGGAGGTCCTCCACACTGCCGTAGCGGGTGACCTTTAAGCCGGTGGCCAGAAGATACTCCCCTGCCGCTTCCCTCTCAAGCCTGCTCAGCTTGCCCTCCGGAGTGAAATGCGCATGGCTGTCGATTATCATACTACTTCTCGCCCTTCAGGTACGGCACCACCTCGGCGAGAGCACGCTTAATCGCCTCTCCCTCGCCGACTATTATTAAGTGTCCCTTTCCGTGGCGCTTTATCTTCACATCGTAGCTTTGGGAGATTTCCAGCAGCCTTCGCGGCGTTAAGCTTGAGGGCTGCTTTATCCGTACCCACTTCCTCGTTCTGGGTAAGCGGGGATAGAAGCGCGAGGCGTTGAAACGGTACTCTCCGTAGCTTTCCCCAGCGTCTATGCGCTTAAAGGTGCCGCTCCAGCGCATCAGAAATTCATCGCCGAGAGGCTGGGCGACAACAAATATCTCACGCTGCGCCTCCTCCAGCAGACGCTCGACATCTAAGAGGAAGTGCTCGTCGGCGGCGCGGTTGAGCGAGGCTTCGTTTATCATGCTGCGGGCATGCCTCAGAAGCTCACTCGCTCTGGGTGCACGGAACTTCTCGCGGCTGAGCTCAACCAGCATATCCATGGTCGCCAGCCACTTCTGCTGAAGAGTTTCCAGGCTCATGGTTTTTTAAGCTATTGATAACGTGTAAAAGGAGAGCTAGAGCTTCCTTATCTCTTCCAGCACCTCTTTTGCGCGGTCAACGCGTATCCTGCGCTCTTTTACGAGAACCTCTGCCACAGCATCGACCTCCTCACCCTTGGCGCCTGCCATCACCGCTATGTTGCGAGCATGTAGCTCCATGTGCCCCCGCTGTATTCCCTCTGTTGCCAGAGCGCGAAGGGCGGCGAAGTTCTGGGCCAGCCCAACTGCTGCAATCACCCGCGCAAGCTCTTGGGCGGTTTTGACACCGAGAATCTTAACACACGCCTTTGCCACGGGATGCGACGCCGTGGCACCGCCCACCAAGCCAACGGCGACTGGAAGCTCAATCGTCGCCACCAGGTCGCCGTCGCGGTTCTCCTCATAGGTGGTTAGCGGTTTGTACCCGCGAAGTGCAGCATATGCATGTGCCCCAGCTTCTACGGCGCGGGTGTCGTTGCCGGTGGCGAGCACCACAGCAGAGACACCATTCATTATACCCTTGTTGTGGGTGGCGCAGCGGAAGGGGTCCGCCTCGGCAAAGGCATAGGCATTGAGCACGCCCTCCACCACCTCCTCGCCACCTATGGCTTCGGCTTTAAAAACAGCCTTTGCCCTCGCCAGGCGTAGAGTGGCGAGGTTGGAGATTATGCGCAGGTAGACCTTCCCGCCTGTGGCGCGCTCTATGAGCGGAGCCACCGCCTCCGCCATTGTATTAACCGCGTTAGCGCCCATTGCGTCGCGGCAGTCCACCAGCAGGTGGGTGACCACCATCGGTCCGAGCTTTGACTCGACGACGCGAACCTCAATGTCCCTGCATCCACCGCCCAGCTTTACCAGTATTGGGTCCTGCTCGTTGGCTTTGGCTATTATCTCATCCCTGATATTCAGAATCTCCATCCTCGCGGCGTAGGGGTCCTCGACGCCGCAGAGCTGCACCTGCCCTATCATTACAGGCGGCGTTGCATTGGTCACAAAGCCTCCACCTGCGCGGGCCATCTTCGCGGCGTTGCTGGCGGCAGCGACGACGCTGGGCTCCTCTATGGCCATGGGTATGAGGTAGTCTTTGCCGTCTATCAGAAAGTTGGTGGCTATGCCCAGAGGAAGTTCAAAGGTGCCTATGACGTTCTCAATCATGCGGTCAGCTTGGGTTATGGCAAGCGAACCGTGCTTTGCGATAGCCTCAACCTCCTCCTCGCCCAGGGATGCGAGGCTCCTGACCTTCTCCAGCCTCTCCTGCGGCGGAAGCTTGTAGAAGCCCGGGATTCGTGAACCTTCCATAATTATCACCGCAGGTAGCTTCGAGGCGAGAGGATAAAAAGGTTTTGTTAACCTCCTAAGAAACTGACAAACCATTATCATGTTAGTTTAACAGAAATTATTGAGGTGGAAGAGAGATGCCTGTTTACAAGGTTTCTGTGGTGATAGAGAAGGACAAGGATGGATATTTTGCCTACTGTCCTGAGTTGCAGGGATGCTATACACAAGGAGACACCTATGAAGAGGTCTTGGAGAACATTAAAGATGCAATAAAACTTCATATTAAAGACAGACTGGAAGAGGGGGAGGAGATCCCTAGAGTTGAGATGATAAACCTAGCAGCGGTGGAAGTTACGGTATGAGTGAAAAACTTCCGAGGGTGACTGCCAGAGAAGTCATAAGGGTAATTGAAAAGCTTGGCTTTCACCTTGTGAGGCAGAGTGGGAGTCATAAGATTTACAAGAATGATAAAGGTGTGCGAATTCGGTACCATACCATTTCGGAAAAATTCTACATCCAAAGGTAGTTAAGAGTATTATCAGAGATGCCGATTTAACTGTTGAGGAATTTAAGAGGATGCTGAAAAAGAGGAAGTAAAACCTACATAAACGTATTTCATCCCTTTCAGCCTCCCCTGCACCGTCTCTACCCAGGCCAAAAATCTCACTCGCAACTATAACCTTTGAGGACAATGCTCACTGCATACCCCACGAGCCACCCGAACACAGACCATAAAACCCTCATAAAAGGGACGCTCCCCCTACTTTCCTAACAAATGGTTACTAAAATTTTTTACCACGGTAACTGAGGATAATCTAATCGCTGAGCATAACGAGGCCCTCCCGAGGCTTAGTGTAAATTTTAGGGGTTATATCCCATAAAAAGTAAAATTTAAAGGAGGTGGAACAAGATGGCTGCACAGCCTGCACAGCTTGGTGGAACACCTGTGTTGATACTGAAAGAGGGAACACAGCGCACACGCGGCAGGGATGCACAGCGCACCAACATAATGGTGGCGCGCGTCATCGCAGAGGCGGTAAAGAGCACACTTGGACCGAAGGGCATGGACAAGATGCTCGTCGACACCATAGGCGACGTGGTTGTGACCAACGACGGTGCAACGATACTCAAGGAGATGGACGTGGAGCACCCCACTGCGAAGATGATGGTGGAGGTGGCCAAGACTCAGGAGAACGAGGTCGGAGACGGCACAACCACAGCGGTGGTGATTGCGGGCGAGCTCCTTAAAAACGCAGAAGACCTTCTGGACCAGGATGTGCATCCCACCATAATCGCCAACGGCTACCGCATGGCTGCAGAGAAGGCCCAGGAGGTTCTTGAGGAGATAGCCGAGCCCATAGATGTGAAGGACGATGAATTCCTGAAGAAGATTGCCAAGACAGCCATGACCGGCAAGGGCGCAGAGCTCTCCAAGGAGTACCTTGCAGAGCTGGTGGTTAAGGCTGTGCGAGCAGTGGCAGAGGAGGAGAACGGCAGGTACATCATAGATACAGACGACATAAAACTCGAGAAAAAAGAGGGCGGTGCAGTGGAGGATACCGAGCTGATCAACGGCATCGTTGTAGACAAGGAGAGGGTTCACCCCGGGATGCCCCGCAAGGTGAAGGATGCAAAGATTGCGCTGATAAACGCACCGCTGGAGATTGAGAAGACCGAGTTCGATGCCGAGATCCGCATCACAGACCCGAACCAGCTCAAGGCCTTCATCGACGAAGAGGAGCGCATGCTTCGCGATATGGTGGAGAAGATCAAGAGCAGCGGCGCCAGTGTGCTCTTCTGTCAGAAGGGCATCGACGACCTGGCGCAGCACTACCTTGCCAAAGAGGGTCTCTTTGCTGTACGCAGGGTGAAGAAGAGCGACATGGAGAAGCTGGCCAAGGCGACGGGCGCCACCATCGTTACGAACATCGACGACCTGAGCAGCGAAGACCTGGGCTACGCTGGCATAGTGGAGGAGGTCAAGATAGGCGACGACGAGATGGTGTTTGTGCGTGAGTGCAAGGACCCCAAGAGCGTGACAATACTTATACGCGGCGGCACTGAGCACATTGTGGACGAGGTGGAGCGCGCCCTTGAGGACTGCCTTGGTGTGGTGCCCGCTGCCATACACGACGGCAAGGTGCTCGCTGGTGGCGGCGCTCCCGAGATAGAGCTTGCGCTGCGACTGCGCGACTATGCCAAGACCGTCGGCGGACGCGAGCAGCTCGCCATTGAAGCCTTCGCCGATGCGCTTGAGGTCATTCCGCGCGCCCTGGCAGAGAACGCAGGCCTGGACCCGATAGACATGGTCGTAGCCCTGCGCGCAAAGCACGAGAAGGCTGAGAAGGGCTACCACTATGGTCTGGACGTGTATGAGGGGGAGGTGAAGGATATGCTCGCCGAGGGCATAGTGGAGCCACTCTCGGTGAAGAGCCAGGCTATAGACAGTGCCAGCGAGGTTGCAGTGATGATACTGCGCATCGACGATGTTATTGCAGCCAGCGGCGAGACCAAAGGTCCGGAGGGCGGGCCCGGCGAGGAGGAGTAAATCCTCCTCCTTCCTTCTTTGATTTTTGTTAGAAGAGTTGCAATTATTTTTGGCGAATTAACTCTAGAACCTAGCCAATTCTGCATGTAACCTCCCTCACTATCTCATTGAACGTCCCTGGAGTCTATGCAGCAGCCCACTGATTGTGATGTGTGGCCAGAGATAGCAAAATCACTCCATCCAGAAATGTTCGCTTTTATTAGATTGTTTCCAGAATTCGGCTTCTTCTGGTTTCAGCGCCTCACGGTGGCATGCTTCTCTTTCCCTATAATAGAAGAATAGAAGATTGCATGACCAGCCCGAGAGATACCTGTGAATCGACGAGGTTCGCGGTGAGCAAATATGTACGCCGAATACTTTTCCGGTGCACTGGCGAAAGGCTTTTATACTACCATTAATAAAAGTGG
>NZ_JBPMGE010000079.1:0-2902 GCF_054014795.1 Candidatus Pyrohabitans sp.
GTGGTGCGGGGCTTCCTCTATCTCGGTCAGTTTTGAAATGATGCGCGCCTGTGTTTTACCATCAAGTTTTGAATACTGCTTTTCAAACTCTCTGGATAGAAAAAGACTGTAGGACATTCACTTCAGCCCGTGTTTTTTCTTGAATTCGGAGAAGCTGATAACCCTGCCGCTTTTTATGTCTTTCAATCCATTTTCAATGCTTTCCAGAGCCTCATCGTCACATGATATTTCAAGGGTCTCAAGGGCAGAGCCTATCTCCCTGTCCATACTGCGCAATACATTTATTATGACTCTTGTGGGATCAGTTTCTTTTACGGATGCGTGCATCAGCAACACCATTTATAAGATACATTTTAACATTTATATGGTTTGCTGGAACGATTTTTCTCAGAATAAACCGACAATCGCCGAATATTTATATCTTTTTCTGTTTTTATTCCCTGTAAATCTTCATCAGAAGCTCTGTAGAGATAAAGGGCACGGGCATGAAGGTGAGGATGAGGAGGATTAACATCCCAAGACCGAGAAGCTTTCTCCTGGTGTCAAGAGGGGTGACGTCGTTCAGCGGCCCGGGATGTTCCAGCTTCGTTATGAGGTATGCCACCACCGCCCAGAAGAGCCAGCCAGGCCAGACAAAAAAGGCGAGGATAAGGAGCATAAAAACTCCCCGGTAAACTGTGCGATAGCGTTTAGGGAACAGCGCGCGCACCACGTGCCCGCCGTCCAGCTGTCCCATGGGGAGGAGGTTGAGCGAGGTTACAAAGAGGCCTATCCAGCCCGCCATTGCAAGCGGGTGGGCGTCGATGCTCGCCCCGGTGGCGACATTGCCCAGCGTCAGCTTTGCTATGGCAAGCATTGCCAGGGGCATGAAGAAGGTAATCTCATCCTTCGCCTGCTCTATGGGCACTGGGGTGGAGTGCATTAGGCCGTAAGCGATAAAAGGCAGGGATAGCAGGAAGCCTGTAAGCGGGCCCGCAACACCAACCTCCAGAAGTGCCCTCCTGTCGGGGATAGGGGAGCGTATATTTATAACCGCCCCCATTGTGCCGAAGGGAAATATGTTGGGTGGGACAGGGATGAAGAAGGGCAGGGTTGCGGCAACATTGCGCCTCCTTGCAGCGATGTAGTGGCCCAGCTCGTGGCCCCCCAGGATCAGCATGAGTGCGGCTGCGAAGAGCACACTCAGGTACAGGTCACCCTCTGCCCACCACAGGTAACCGGCGAGCGTTACAGTCACAAGTGTGGCGAGGAGAAGCAGGAGGTGCGCCCAATCGGGCAGATTCAATCCCTTCTTGTTTCTCTCAACGATGGTTATAAAGTATCTTCCATCCCTCTCCCTGTAGATTGGATAGTAACCGGTGCCCTCGAAGCCGCGGAGCACAATATCAAAACTGCGCTCATGGCCGTACAGGGGCTCCACACCAAAGCTGAGTACCCTGCCGAAGTACCTCTCTCTTATCAGGAAGCCCCTCGCTACCAGTTCCTCAAAGGCGAGCTCATTCAATCTTCCACCTCTACGTAACCCTCGTCAGCATTTACCCTGAGCCTTGCCCCCTGAGGGATTGTGAACAATTCTCTGCTTGGGGAGTCCACCAGAGGTATGTCGGAGATTATCGCCCCTGTGGCAAGCATCTCGTCCGCCTTGGCGGCGATTATAGCGAGAGGCGCAGTGCCCAGCTTCTTCATCTGGTATATCACATAGCTCCCTACCGTCGAGCCCTTGGTGCGGGGAAGCACAAGAATCTTGCCGGCTATGCATTTACCGGCGAGCTCATGTCCACGCTCCACCACCACGCCACGCTTCGCATCCACGCCGCCTAGAAAGGTGATGGGTTCCCGCGTTATCACAGCCTCGCCCTCAGCAAAGCCGCCTGTAATCCTCCTTACCCTTATCCTCACCTTTCAAATACCTCCAGGGCAAGCTCTTCCTTCCAGCGCTCCTTGCACTCGCAATCCAGACTATCGAGATGCTCAAGCTCCTGCGTAGAGGAGAACCTGCGTATGGCATTAAGCACGCGGGAGCTGCACCTTCCGCAGTTTCTCGCACCCCGCCTTGTTCCTCCTCCAGAGGGGGAGCACACCACAGGTATGCTGACCCTCTCCTTCACCCTTCGGATAACCTCAACAACACTCCACAGCCAGGGCGGGCGGTACTCCCGCTTGTAAAAAAGCTCCTCCACCAGGGTACCCCGCTGCACATTTACAGGGTTAAAGCTCAGCCGCCCCACACCAAGGCGAGCAGCTTCAACACCGCTTATAACCGCATCCTCAATAGCCTCCGCCTCTGTTATGAAGGGCGGCTTTATGAGCAGGTAAGCTTTAACCTTAACCCCTGCACTTTTGCAGGCATTGAGAGCGCGCGTGAAGTCGGCGAGGGAGAAGCCCTTGTTTATGCACACCTCGCGTATGTAGTCACTGGTGGTCTCTAGACCTATACCAACCTCGAGTTCAGGCTCCAGAAGCGTGGTTGCCTCCTCCAGCACCTCCCTGGAGATGTACTCGGGACGGGACTCCACCTGAAGGCGCCTGACCCCGAGGGTATTGACCTGGCGATATATTTCAAGCCTCGTGTCTCGCGAGATCTCACCAGAGTCGAAGAAACTGCCTGAGTTGAATACCTTGAGGTAGGCGACTTTGCCAATCTTTGCTATGCCGCCTCTGAATTGCTGCAGCACCTCCGCCTGGGTCACATGCCTTGAGGAGTCGTAGACATAGCCACACATGGTGCAACCAGCGCGAAGCGCCCAGGCGCAGCCGCGCGTGGAGAGCACCACAACACCCGCATCCACCTCGATGCCGTGGAGGAAGTCCCTCTCGCGCCATGCCGCGAATTTTCCATGGGAGCGGAGCTCCTCCAGTGCGCGGCTTCTTATCCCTCTTACCACACTCTCAATCTGCATTA
>NZ_JBPMGE010000080.1:0-11856 GCF_054014795.1 Candidatus Pyrohabitans sp.
GAGTAACGCCTCTTCCTATGGGGCCTCGGCGTCCGGCTGGTTGCTTGTCTGGCAGAAGCCCGGACGCCGGGTTAACTTTATTCTGGAGTTCGGGTATTTATTTGAAACGGTCGTGAAATTTTAAAGCCATTGAAAATTTTAGAGGCATTAAAAATTTCAAAGCGTTTAAAATATTAATTGGTTGCAGAATTTTTAATATGTGTGAGCTTCCACGCACCTACACTGAGGCTTCTAAGTACATCAGTCCCTGTTGCTGTCTCAGGGGCTTTCAGGCTCTACATAGCCCTTCTCTTCTTGGGCGCAGGGGCTGAGGCAAGGATTTACCTGGCTTTTGGTCTCCTGGTGTATGCGACCTACACCCTGGACCGCGCCCTGGAATGCGAGGAGGACAGGATTAACCGGAGGGAACTCGTTGGTTCGAGAAAGAAGCTCCCACTCCTCATATGCCTCCACACCTTTCTCGCGGGAAGCCTCATCTTGGCAAAAGAGGAAATGTATTTCGCCCCTTTCATACCCGGCGTGATTGGCTACCTCTATAGCAAGGGGTTGAAACTGGGCGGCTTCCATATAAAACTCAAAGGAGGAGCTGGGAGCAAGAACATCGTCGTAGCCCTGACATGGGGAGGAACCATAGCCGCCATAGCAGGAAAATGGACAGAGGATACCTTCTCCATATTCATCGTCTTCGCGTTCTTCGCCGTTAAGGTCTTCATAAACTCGGTGATATACGACTTTAAAGATATGAGGGGCGATGCTAGGGCAGGTATCAAGACCCTTCCCCTTTGCATAGGTGAAAAGAAAACAAAAGCAATTCTCCAGGGACTGCACCTCATAATGCACTTGAGTATATTACTGGCTATGCTATTGCAGTTAATTAGATTTGAGCCTATAATACTGCTTTATAGCTTATTTGCGGGGGGAATATGCACTTCCTTTTACGCCAGGTTTTTGAAAGGCAGAAAAATAAAAAAGTACTTCCTTGAGCTACTGGTGGACGGAGAATCCACCATTGCGGTTGGTCTAAGGACCCTTATACGTCATTCAACTCTGTAGACCTATTTTTATAGTAATTAAAAAGTTCTTCGCCCCATTTTATGGCGGACCTATCATAGCTTATTAAATCTTTATGAGAATCGAAGGCTCCACCCTTGAAGAAAAGAGAGAGGGAAAAGAATCTATCGGTTGATACAAATGCAAGTCTAATATCCTCATTACAAACGAAGAACCTCGCGTTCTCGAAGCTCATTGCTTTTTTAAGCGTGTCGGGATATTCCTTTCTGAGTTTATCATACACCTTCCCCGTCAAAATCAGCGATACTTCAACACCCTCCTCGATAAGTCGGAGAAAAAAGTCGGGATAAATTGGATGGAAAATCGGTGTTACCCCTCTAACCGTAAGTGATTTCATGAGATTCTCCAAGAACTCCTTATGAGGCAAATAAATTTCTTCTACACCACTTTCAACTATTTTGTAACTTCCAAGGTCCCTTATTCTTCTTAGCAAGTGCATCGGGACCGCCTCAACCTCGTGGGTCTCCCAGAATTCCATGTGCCTCCCTATTACCTCTATCGTCTTAACCAGAGGATGGAAATGCCCTGCTATTACCTCCCCAATCGCTGTCAAAGCGTACTTTTTGTCTTTCTGGCAAACTAGGTTTCTCTTTTCCATCTTCCTAATCTGTGGAAGCATTCCCGTGGAGGTAACTTTGAGGGAATTTTTAATCTCTCCTATGGTTTTCGGTCCCCCGAGTAATAGGAGAAGAAGCCTCCGCCTCTTCGCAGAAAGAGTAAGAAGATCAAACAATTCATCGACTTGGTCTTGCTTTTTCGACATCACATCCACCGGAATTTCTAATGTGGAGCTATTTAGCCTCCCTCCCCATTGAACCAAGTAGCGTTTCTACTTCTTATTTGCAGAAACTTATAATCTATTGCAGGAGTTGTATCTTCTTCCAGGGAATTAACATATACAAATTTTTATAATCCTTTTACCCCTCAATAAGCACTTTTAAAACGTCCAGGAGCTCCTCATAACCTGCGCTGGTTTTAATCCCCGTGGCAGCTATGTGGGTTCGCGTGGCCCTGTGACCCCTGCGCTGGAGTTCTGTGATAATCTTTTCCATCCTGGGCAATTCGTGCAGCGAAAGGCGTTTTGCCAGGCGGTGGATGTCGTAGAAGAAGGGCACATCGAGTTCTTCAACTATTGTGCTGAGCACCTTGAGCGTTCGCCTGTCATCTAGGTATGCCGCCTCCTCCTTTACCTTCTCTGCGAGGGCGGTGTCCCTGAGCTCCCCCAGCCAGAGGGGTCCCGCGATGGCGTTGCTCTCGCCGCATCTGCAGCTTCTCTGCGAAGGCAAAGGTGAAAGCTCAACCTCCCGCCTGCCGCATGCGGTGCAGTAATGGAGGTAGCCAAGCCTGGCGAGGGTTTCATCCGCACGCCTTCTGCCTGAGCGAAGCTCAACCATGGCGCGGAAGTAGTGGTCTGTGGCATGGGCGAGGATAACACGCATGCCCCGCCGCAGCCTTGCAGCCTCGCGTGCAATTGCTGAAATGAGTATGCGGAGCCCCACCTCCTTGCACAGCTCTCCCCTGAGGGGGAGGGAGGAGTATTTTCTGAGGCACGCCTTCGGATAAACACCGCACAGCGGCGCTGTGTCTGTGGCGGTAACTGCAAGGTAGCCATGGGAGGGAAGCGCAAACACAGCGTTGTGGAGGAAGGGCACTGGCGTGCCGAAGGGGTCGATGTCTATGAAGTTGAAGTCCCTGCGATGGGACACAAGGAAAAGGTTTGCCTCACTTTGCGAAACGCCCACGCTGAGCTTGTTCAGCGCCGCATTCTCCTTTATCAGCGCCACAGCGCTCTCGCTGACATCGTTGAGGTGCACCCTCGCCTTCGCCTCTCTGGCCACCCTGAGCCCTTTCGCCCCTGTGGCGGCAAGCAGGTCGAGGAAGTCAATGCTCTCACCCCTGGCGAGAAGTGCTCTAACCACAGCGCAGGTTATGTCCCTGTTGAGCTTCATTCTGGGGTTAAAAAAAACAGGGGGGAGGCTCTTCTTTACCTCCTGGGGTGAGACGAGGCTCCGCTCAGGTACGCGCAGCCTCGTGCTTCCCTCCTGAATCTCTGTGAACATCCTCAGAGCTTCATCATCTCCCTGAGCCTCCGTCCCACTTCCTCTATGGGATGCTCCTCATCCTTTGCGCGGAGGCTGTTGAGCACAGGTAAGCCTGCTCGATTCTCCAGAATCCACTCCCTGGCAAACTCACCGCTCTGAATCTCCCGCAGGACCTTGACCATCTCCTGCTTCACCTCGGGGCCTATTATTCGCCTTCCGCGGGTGCGCCCGCCGTACTCTGCGGTGTTGGAAACGCGGCGCCACATACCCTCGATACCCTCGCGGTAGTAGAGGTCAACTATGAGCTTCAGCTCATGCAGACATTCGAAGTACGCCACCTCCGGCTGGTAGCCTGCTTCCACAAGCGTCTCGAAGGCGGCTTTAATCAGCTCGGCACTACCTCCGCACAGGTCAACCTGCTCTCCAAACAGGTCCGTCTCTGTCTCCTCAGCGAAGGTGGTCTCAAGCACACCCACACGGGTTGCGCCGTTTGCCTTGGCGAGGGCAAGGGCACGCTCCTTTGCCCTGCCGGTGTAGTCCTGCTCCACAGCTATGAGCGCAGGCACCCCGGAGCCGTGTTCATACTCCCGCCTCACCATCGCACCCGGACCCTTGGGTGCCATCATTATAACATCCACATCTGCGGGGGGCACAATCTGCGAGAAGCGGATATTGAAGCCGTGGGAGAAGCACAGGGCGTTGCCCTCCTGGAGGTTCTCATGCACATACTTCCTGTAAACCTCAGGTTGAGTCTCATCGGGTATGAGCATGTGCACAACCGTCCCCCGCCTGGCGGCCTCATCTATTGGCAGAACCTCAAACCCCTCGCGGGAGGCGCGCTTCCAGGAAGCGCCATCTTTACGCAGGCCGAGCACAACCTCCAAACCTGAGTCGCGGAAGTTCTGGGCCTGAGCAGAGCCCTGAATCCCATAACCTATAACTGCAATGGTCTCCCCCTTCAAAACCTCCAGCTCAACGTCCCTGTCGTAGTATATCCTGGTCACAACAATCACCTCAAGTTTAGTTGTGCAGGAAATATTTAAATAATTCGTCGAAGTCGCCTTTCTATCGCTGCCTGCGCTGCTTCCCAAGGAGGCGCTCAACCTCTTCAACGAGAACCTGCCTGCGCAGCTCAATCTCCAGCCACCTTTCAGCGAACCTCTCCCCCTTTTTCATTGCAGATAACTCGCTGTGGTGCCATATAAACCTTTCTACTATGAGGGGTTACTTTCAACGTTAATAGCAATTGGTTATATATCTGAAATTTATTTCACATAGATGGTGAGCGAGGAAATCTTCAGACTCCTGGGAAAGAAGGGTGTAATCAGGCTCCTGGATAGTCTTGAAGGGAAGAAGAGAAAGTACAAGGAGCTTGAGAAGATTATAGGGAATCCCTCCACTACTGCGAGGAGGCTCAAAAGTCTTGAGGCACATGGCCTCATCAACAGAGAGGTCTCCTCCGAGAAATACCGCCCTGTGTACTACTCTCTTACAAAAAAGGGTAGAAGGCTTCTTTTTGTGGTGAGGGAGGTAAGGGAGAAGTACGGGGAAGGCGAAGACTGAGCCAAGCTATAAATATGGGGTAAATTTAATTAAATTTAGAATGCCCGCTGTGAGTGTGGTGAGGGATTCCAAGCCGAATGTTAAACAGGCTCTGGAGTATATCGGCTTTGAACCGGGTGAATGCGAGACCCTGGTGATAAAGCCCCATCTGTGCTGCGATAGACCGTGGTATACCGGGGTTACCACCGACCCCAGAATCCTTGAGCAGCTTTTCAGGCTCTATGAGGGTCTGGCAGAGGAGATCTACGTTGTGGAGAGTGATGGTTACTCTGGAGGTGCAGACGGAGCAGCAGAGACTCTGGGGATTAAGGACCTGTGCGAGTTTTATGGCGCAAGGTGGGTTAATCTCTCCCGGGATATTTTGATACCCGTCGAGCGGGATTACCTCGCCCTGGAGAACCCCTTCCCCACACCGCGAACTGTGCTCAAGGCAGATGTTGTAATCAATGTGCCCAAGATGAAGACCCACAGCATGCTTGTGGTAAGTCTTGGCCTGGCAAACATGTTCAGAATAGTCCCGCGGAGGAGGGAGATATACTACCCGAAAATCTCAGAGGCGATATGCGACGTGCTGATGATTCGTTCTCCTGACCTCACCATTCTGGACGCCGGCATAGCCCTCGAGGGGGAGGGGCCGCTGAAGGGCACGCCCAAGCGGATGGGGCTCACCCTTGCCAGTCAGGACCCTGTGGCCCTGGATACAGTGGCCTGCAGAATAATGGGCATAAATCCCATACACGTGGAGCACATAGTTAAGGCGGGCTACTACGGCTTTGGGGAATATGCAGAGAAGCGCATCTCTGTGCGCGGCGAGAGCATAGAAAATGTGAGGCAGAGGTTCAGGGTGCCCTAAATCTCGGCGAGCACAACCACATCTGGAAGCTCAGGTATAGTCACGCTCTCAACCCTTGCCCCGGCAAGGGAGATCTCCTTCCTGACCTCCTTGATGTGCTCCCTTCGCAGCTCGTAGCTCTTTCCGTCCAGGCTGAAGCGGTGTATGCCCCTCTCTGCAATATCTTCTACCACAATCTCGGCGCTGGTGCGCATGTAGGCTGCGACCCTGCCGGCATCGCCCTTGAATTCGGGCCCGAGGGTGGCGAAGTTGGGCACAAGTTCGAGGATGCGCTCTTTAGCCTGGAGGAGCTCGGAGGTTATCTCTATCTTCTCGACCTGAAGGGTGCCCTCTATCGTATCGACGCCCCGCTTCAGCGCCTCGGCAATGGGTGCAGGGGCGCTTATGGTGAGTGCCTTGAGCGGGGCATTCAGCGCCATGCCGCGCTCTGCCTTAAAGCGGCGCACTGCCGCCACCAGGGTGACGACGTAGCTCGCCTCCTTCTCCAGAGCGGGGTGTATCAGGTCGCGGCGCGGCTTTGGCCAGGTGTCCACATGTATACTCCTCTGAGGCTCCCGCGAGGCGTAGTAACTCTGGTATATCTCCTCGGTGATGTGCGGCGCAAAGGGGGCAAGAAGCTTAAGCGCAAGCAGGAGCACCTTGTACAGCGCATACTGGGCACTTCTCCTCGCAGCCTCGCCATACTTCTCAGGGTTGTACAGCCTCGCCTTGACCATCTCCAGGTAGTTGTCGCAGAACTGCGAGAGGAAGAAGTTGACCACAGCCTTCTTTGCCTTGGAGTAGCGGTACTCCTCAAAGTAGGAGGTGCACTTCTCCACCAGGCGGTGGGCCTTTGAGAGTATCCATGCATCGATGAGGTTAAGTTTGTCCGGCCTCTCGCCGTGGTAGTCCTGCAAGTGCGCAAGGGTGAAGCGCGACGCATTCCAGAGCTTATTCAGAAAGCGCTGCGCAGTTACCAGGTCCTTCTCCTTGAAGGGCAGGTCCTCGCCCAGCTTGCTCTCCGCTGCCCACAGGCGAAGAGCATCGGCGCTGTACTTCTGGAGCACATACTGGGGCTCTATTACATTACCCTTACTCTTGCTCATCTTTTTCCCCTGTGGGTCGAGGGCCCAGCCGCTTATCATGGCATTGTACCAGGGAATCTCGCCCCTGTGGAGCAGACCCTTAACCACTGTGTTGAAGAGCCAGAAGGTGATTATGTCGTGCGCCTGCGGACGCAGGGACATGGGGTAGAGCTTACTCCGCACCTTTTCGTCTTCCACCAGCTCTGCTGCGAGGATAGGGGTAAGCGAGCTCGTTGCCCAGGTGTCGAGAACATCGCGCTCGGGCACATACTCTTCACTCCCACAGCTCGGACACGGTGCTGGTGGGGGGTCTATCAGCGGGTCAACCGGCAAATCCTCCTCCCTCGCCAGGATAATCTCTCCGCAAGCCTTGCAGTACCACACAGGGAAGGGGACGCCGAAGTAGCGCTGGCGCGAGATGCACCAGTCCCAGCGCAAACCAGCGATCCAGTTCTCATAGCGGGAGCGCATGTGCTCCGGATGCCAGCGTATTCGCCTTCCCGCATCTCTCAGTGCCTCCTTCATGTCGAGGTAGCGGATGAACCACTGCTTGGTGTTGAGAATTTCTATCTCGGTGCCGCAGCGCTCGTGCACATTCACCACGTGGGTAATCTTCCGCGACCTTACAAGTAGCCCCTCATTTCTCAGCTCCTCGATAATCCTCTCCCGGGCCTCTTTCACAGACAAACCTTTGTACTTCCCTGCCAGTCTGGTCATCCGCCCGTCCTTGGTTATCGCAACCTTCAGCGGAAGGTTGTGCTCCATGTACCACTCTATGTCCTGCATATCTCCAAAGGTGCAGCACATCACTATACCTGTGCCCTTCTCGGGGTCGACGCGCGGGTCTGGCCTTATCTCCACCAGCTGTCCGAATAAGGGCACCTGGGCGCGTTTTCCAAAGAGCTCTTTATAGCGGTTGTCCTCCGGATGGGCGAATATAGCCACGCAGGCGGGAAGCAGCTCGGGGCGGGTGGTTCCAATTACCACCTCTCCCCCATCCTCAAGCCTGAAGATTATGTCGTTGAAGCTGCTCTCAACTTCGCGATCCTCCAGCTCCACCTGTGCAATTGCTGTTTCACAGTTAGGGCACCAGATGAAGGGCGTCCTCTTGCGGTATTCCCTGCCCATGCGGTAAAGCTCAATAAAGGAGCGCTGTGAAATTCTGCGACAGTGCTCGTCTATGGTTGAGTAGTTGAGCGTCCAGTCAACACTTATCCCTATGCGCTTCCAGTCGGCGACAAATTCAGGTCTAATCTTCTCCAGCGTGGTCAGGCAGAGGTTGACAAAATCGTCCCTCTTCATATCCCTGGCTTTGACGTTGTTCAGCTTCTCCACCAGGCGCTCAGTAGGCAAGCCGTTGTCATCGGTGCCAAAGGGGTAAAACAGGTTGTAGCCCTGCATACGCCTAAACCGGGCGATGAAGTCCATCTGCGAGTAGGAGAAAGCGTGCCCAAGATGCATCTGCCCGCTCACCGTCGGTGGCGGGGTGTCTATGGAATAGATAGGCTTATCGCTCTTGACGTCGAAGCGGTAAACGCCCAGCTCCTCCCACTTCTGCTGCCATTTGGGCTCAATCTCCTTGGGGTTGTAATTCCTTGGAAGCATCAACGCACCTCTCGGATAACCTCTATGCTATCCTCAACCACAATACGCATAAAATCCTTTGCAGCTATGGTCCTTATGCCGGTTTCTCTGGCCACGCGCCTGGCTTCTCTCTCAGTTATACCAATCATCGTCATGCCGAAGTGGTTCAATATGGCTAATTCAGGCTTTACCTCGTGCAGAATTTTTATAACATCTTCTACGCAGAGATGCCAGGGAATTCGCCGGTTAGCGGGGCGAATCACATTTATTATCAGCACGCGGGCGTCGGCATAGCTGTCTGCCAGCCCCGGAAAGTACTCCGTATCGCTGGTGTACGCCACCACGCCTTCGTCAAAGGTAAATCTCAACCCCACGTTGGTGGGGTCGCTGTGCCTGGTTGGCAGCGCTTTAACCCGGAGTCCATCTATGTTCAGCGCTCTTCCCGGCTCAAGGGTCACAAGCCTGGCCACCTTCCCTGCGTGATACCCCGAGAGCACAGGCCCTATGTCCTTCACGCCCTTAACGGCACTCCTGCTGCCCGCGAAGACCCCCCGCGTGGTGCGCATACCCCGCGTCATCGCCTCCACCATAATCTCGGCGTCGTTGTAGTGGTCGGGATGGGAGTGGGTCACAAAAACCGCATCTGTCTTGAGAGGGCTTATCCCCGCGAGGGCCAGGTTGACTATCGCCCCAGGTCCCGGGTCGACGTGTACCCGCCTATCCTCAGAGTGCAGCCTTATCCCGCCGGTGCGCAGCTTCTGGGTGAGCGTGGTCCACCGCCCGCCTCCGGAGCCCAAGAAGATTATCTCCATGAGAAAAGAAAGAGCCTTGCCTCAGATAAACTTTTTTGCCCTCTCAAGCAGGTACTCTGCATCGCCGCGAATGTTCGCTTCTCTGTGGCTGAGAAGCCTCTCCATCGCCGGCATCAGCTTTGGGAGCATCCCGGGTTTGGCTCTGAAGAGCTCCTCAAGCGCCACCATTGCGCCTATTCTAACCCTGAGACTGGAATCAGCGACCATATCAATGAGGATTTCTGCCACTTCCTCCTCTTCGGCTGCCCACTCTCCGGCTTTTTCGGCCAGTCCATTTTCCAGCATGTGCCTCACAACATCCCTGCGCCTTTGCTCATCCACCACCATCTCCACAGCGGCCAGGATTTCACTGCAGGAAACCCCGCCCTCGAGCTTGAGTTTATCATCCACAACCACTGTTGGCGTGGAGGTGACCTCATACTCCTCCCGCAGGCTCTTCTCTGAAAGCGCATCCACAACAACACTCCTCAGCCATGGGGTCTCAAGCGCAAGCATATGGGCGCACCTCACCACCTTTGCACAGTGAGGGCAGAGCTCTGTTGTGAATATTAAAAGCACCACCTCGCGCCCCGGGGTTGTGAGCTTCGCCTTCCCTGCGGGCATGCCCGGGTCGGCCGCCGCCTTCAGGGCCTCAAGGAAGGGCTTGAGTCCTTTTCCTCTGGGCACCATGCGATACACCACAGCCCTTCTGCTCGCGTTCTCAATTATCAGCGCAGGCGCATTGTCGGGGTTCTCCTCCACCTCCAGCTTTATCTTATCACTCAGGGAGGCGAGCTTCAGTGCAAATTCTTCAAGCTCCCTCTCAAGGCTTTCATTCTTACCTCTGAGGAGCACCAGGCTAACGCTACCCTTAAGTGAGCGAATCCACCTCTCTGCCATCCCTATCTCACGGCTGCTCAGCATATTAGACCTCTTACACAAAAGTTTTAGACGGTAAGGTTTCTAACAAGGTGCAACATTAACCTTGAAGAGGTGTTATGAATGAGCAAGGGTACGCCTTCAATGGGCAAGAGGAACAAGCGTCTCCACATACGCTGCCGCAGGTGCGGGAGGAACGCCTACCATATCAAGAAGCGGCGCTGTGCTGCGTGCGGCTTTGGAAGGAGCCGCAGAATAAAGAGATATTCATGGCAGAACAAGAAAGTTAATGGCGTCCGCCTGGTTTAATGACGTAACCTTTATTAGTGATTTTTTGCCTATTTAAGAATGTCTAAGGAGAGAGGTTCCCGGCTTGCTACGCGATAAGTGCGGCGTGGTGGGAATATATTCCGCCAATGACGCGAAGGTTTCATATTCTATATTCTATGCTCTTCTGGCGCTTCAGCACAGGGGGCAGGAGTCGTGTGGCATAACCATGCGCACTGACAGCGAATTTATATCAGAGAAGGGGATGGGGCTGGTAAATGAGGTTTTCAATCTTCCCAGACTGGATAAGCTCGAGGGTAACGTGGGGATGGGACATGTACGCTACTCTACGACAGGCGAGTCTGAGCCTATAAATGCCCAGCCCTTTGTGGTGAGGCACTCCAGGGGTACAATAGCCATCGCCCACAACGGCAACATAGTAAACGCTGAGGAGCTGAGGAAGAAGCTCAAGGCGAGCGGGCAGGCATTTGTCTCCACCACCGATACTGAGGTTATTGCCCACCTGATAGTGAGGGAGTACCTCAAGAGCGAGGACATGGTTGAGGCGATAGCCGAGGTTATGAAGAAGCTTGTGGGTTCATATTCGCTGGCGATACTCACCGACGACGCACTTATAGCGGTGCGTGACCCCCTGGGGATTCGCCCCCTCTCCCTGGGAAAGATACACGACAGAGGCTACATATTTGCCTCTGAAACTGTCGCCCTCGACGTGATAAATGCAAGGTTTGAGCGCGATATTAAGCCGGGTGAGATTTTTGTAATATCCGATAGGGGTACAAAGAGCCACCGTCCCTATAAGCTGCCCCGCAAGGCGTACTGCATGTTTGAGTATGTTTATTTCTCCCGCCCCGACTCGGTGCTCAACCGCATACCCGTCTATGAGGTGAGGGAGAGGATAGGTATGCTTATGGCGGAACGCGATGACGTTGAGGCAGACCTGGTGACGCCAATACCTGATTCTGCAATTCCCTTCGCTCTGGGCTATTCCCGCGCCAAGGCGGTGCCCTACCGTGAAGGTTTGATACGCAACCGCTATGTGGGCAGGACATTTATTCTGCCCAGCCAGCAGGCAAGAGAGCTGGCGGTGAAGCTTAAGCTCAACCCCATGGCAAGGGAGATAGCAGGCAAACGCGTGGTGCTCTTCGATGACAGCATAGTTCGCGGCACCACATCGCGCAGGATAATCTCCCTGCTCAAGGATGCCGGCGCAAAGGAGGTGCACATGCGCGTGGGGTGCCCGCCCATAAAGTCGCCGTGCAAACTGGGCATAGATATGCCCACCCATGAGGAGCTTATTGCAAGCTCGCGGAGCGTTGAGGAGATACGCGCTGCCATTGGCGCAGACTCGCTGAAGTACACGCGTGTCGAAGACCTTATCAAGGCTATTGGCCTGGATGAGGATGAACTGTGCCTGGGCTGCCTCACCGGCAGGTATCCGGTGGAGATAGCCAAGTATGAGCAGCTCCGCTTACCTGTTTACCTCGACACCCAGAAATAGTTCTTCCTCTTGTCCCAGTTTCATAAATCCTTAAACATGCTAAGGCTTCTGCCTCTCTGAGGAAATGTTAATTTTGGGCCCGTAGCTCAGCTGGTAGAGTGCTCGCTTGGCATGCGAGCGGCCCCGGGTTCGAATCCCGGCGGGTCCATCTCCTATTTTTCCAAGACCAACCAGCAAAGGGAGCACTCTCTCATCTCCGCTAAAGGCGAGCGGCCCCAATTCT
>NZ_JBPMGE010000081.1:0-19401 GCF_054014795.1 Candidatus Pyrohabitans sp.
GTCACCACTATCGTCTGCGGAATAGAGGAGAGCTTTTTGATAATCTCCACAAGCTCCTGTCTGCGCTGAGCGTCGAGGTGTATAGTTGGCTCGTCCAGCATAATCATCTCCATTGCACTGCCAGAGAGCGCCTTGGCTATGCCCAGGCGGAGCGCCAGGGCGAGGGCAACCCTCTCGCCCCCGCTGAGCATGTGGGCGCTCTCCTCACCCAGAGGACCAAAAACACCAACGCTGAAATCCTCGTCCAGCGAGAGCTCGCTATAGGGCAGGTTGAACTCCTCAAAAACCTCCCTGGCGTATTCCTCTATGAGGGGCAGAGCCCTGCGCCGCAGCTCAGTCTGCAGACTGTCGCGGTGGAAGAGGCCGCGGATTTTCCTGAGGAGTGAGATAAACTTCTCCAGCCTCTCCTTTTCCAGCAGCTTCTCTTCCATAGTATTTATCTCACCCTCAAGCTCCTGAATCTCACCTTTAACCCTCCGGAGCGCCTCTTCACCTGCACTTATTTGCTTCTCAAGCTCTGTGAACTTCGCCTGCACCTCCTCATACCTTATTCGCACTCCTGCAAGGTGCTCTTCGGAAATCTCATGCCCCAGCTTCTCCTCAAGTTTCTTGAGCGACCCATCGATGTTTTTCAGCTCCTCCTCCACCTCTCTCGCCCTTTTTTCAAGCTCATCCATCTCATGCATGTGCTTCCTCAGATATCCGCGCGCCTCTATGTACTCCTCATGCGCCTCTTTAAGAGAATCCCTCTCCTTCTCAAGCTCCTCAACCTGCCCTGCTACAGGTTCAAGCAGACGGCGCTGCTCTTCCAGCGCTTTAAGCTCTCCCTCCAGCTCCTTTATCTTCTTCCTCAGCCTATCCCTTTCCCCTGCCCTGCTCCTGATAACTGAAAGCTCAGCTTTAAGCGCATTGGCCTCCTCCAGCTTCTTTTCCACATAGCCGAGCTCCAGCTTCTTATCCTCCAGCTCGCCCTCCAGCACCTGCGCCCTGCGCAACGCCTCGGCGATCCTGCGCCTGTATTCCTTACCCAGCCTTTCCCTGCGCTCCTCACTGAGGTTGCTGTCGCACACAGGACACCTGCTCCCGGCAGCAAGCAACTCCTGCAGACTCTTCTCAACCTCCCCTGCACGCCCGCGAAGGTTTGCGGCCTCCTTTGCAAGAGCATCCCTCTCCCGATTTATGTTTTCCCGCGTCTCTTTCATCTCCTCAAGCCTGCGCCCCAGCATTTCAACAAGCTCCTCCAGGCTAAGTGCAGGCACGGCGAGCACCTTGGATGCAAGCTTGAGCGCCTTTTCAAGGTAAACTTCAACCTCTGCCAGCTTTGCCTCAGCCTCCCCCTTCTCCCTCTCCTTACCCTTCAGAAGAGCATCAAGCACCGAGAGATTCTCCATCTTCTTCCTCAGCCGGTTTAGCTCAGCTTCAAGGGCCAGGTACCTCTCTCCCCTTTCCCTTACCGCTTCAAGTCTGGCAGAGTAGTGTTTCAGCCTCTCCAGCTTTTCCAGAAGATGGACGCGCTCCACCGCAAGAGCTTCCCTGCTCCGCACCAGACGCAGGCCCTCTTCGAGCTCTGCCAGCTTCCCCTTCGCAACCATCATTGCCTCCTTAACCTCACCCCGTGCCCTTCTCCATTCCTCAAGCTGGTGCTCCAGTCTCCTAATCTCCTCAGCACGTCCCTCAAGTCTATCCCGTGCTGACCTGAGGTCGGCATCCACCCCCTCCAGCGCTGCCAGACGCATCTCAAACTCCCTCACCACCTCGAGCATTGCAGCATAAGCCCTCTCCATATCCTCAGCGCCCAGGAGTTTGCCTATTATCCTCTTCCTCACAGAGGGCTGAGCTGAGAGAAGGGCATCAATCTCACCCTGACGGATGTATATGGCGCTTGTGAACAGCTCCGCGTTTATCCCCAGAATGCGCTCTATTTCGCGGGTTACCTCACCCTCACCCTTCGCAATGAGCAGCTCATCTCCATTCTCAAACCTGTACAATGAGCTTCCGGCGGTTCTGCCCTTTCTGCGCCTCCTCACAACCCTGTACCTTCTCCCTCCCTCATAAAAAACAAGCCCGACCTGCGCCTCCTCGGCACCCCGTCTTATTAAATCGTCAACACCAACACTTGAATTTTTAAAAAGCGCAAAGTTAATCGCATCCAGCAGGGTAGTTTTGCCAGAGCCATTCTCCCCCACTATAACTGTAATTCCCTCATTAAACCTCACCTTGGTTGCGCCGTGGGACCTGAAGTCTCTGAGGGAAAGCTTCTCCACAATCATCTGAAACCCTCCAGGCGGAGCTGCTCCTTCGATACCGGCTGGGACTGCTGCATGCGCTGCGGCGAGTAGATGCGCTCAAAGAACCCCTGGGCCACCTGCTGTGCCTCCTTAACCCCACCCCTGGCAAGCAGTCTGAATAGCTCCACCGCCAGCTCCTGCTCAGTGCTGGTATGCTCACTCATGCTCTCCCTGATAAGCTGTTCCACACTCACCCTGCTCACCCCCTTAGTTTTTGCTTCCCCACCGGAGCTGCGCTTCTTCACATCTATATACAGCGCCTTCTCTCCCAGTCCAGCCAGAATTCGATGATATATCCTCTGAAACTCATGAGGGGGACAGCGGACATCTATGCGGAGAACACTTTTTCCATCCTCAAGGCTCTTCGCAAGCTCATAGATTTCCTCAACCTGCTCTATCTCCACCCTCCTGAAGGGGCGCACCTTCTCCAGGGTGACCCGCTCTATGCTTTCTGGCGATATATCTTCTGTGTCGATGACGAAAAACCCCTTCCCGCTTCTCTCGTACTCGCCTATCTCATCGCTCCTCCATATTTCTGTCGAACCCGGGTAGGCGAGCACACCCTCGCCAAAGGCATCGACTATCTTCTTGTGGATGTGCCCCATTGCATAGTAGTGAAAGTTTTGGGGCAGGTCGACAAGGTCCACCTCGTACTCCAGGTCAAAATACTTCCTGATGCCCTGATGGAGGGCAAGCACCCTGGTTTCGTACCTCTCAGCCTCCCGCTCGAGCTGAGAAAGCTTCTCAAGCAGTACCCTGCGGTGAATCTTTGAGAAGTAGGGCAGGCCCGCGATAAATACATCGCCATGCACCCGGAAGGGCTTCGCCGGGGTCAGAAACTCAACCTCCCGGTAGAGCTTCTGAGGCGGCACAGCCCCCCGCCTCATCAGCATATCATGGTTGCCGGCAATGCAGTAAAATTTTATTCCTGCATCACTAAGCCTCTCCAGGGCCTCGCGAACGCGCACAAGGGCCTTAACATGAGGCCTTGCTTCGTCGAACAGGTCGCCGCTGTGGAGCACAAATTCGCACCCGGCATCTATTATCCTGTCCACCGCCTCATCGAAGACTGCGTAGAAGTCCTCCTCCCTCTCATCCAGATTGTACTGCCTGTAGCCCAGGTGGGTATCTGCGAGGTGAGCAAAGCGCATAGCCTAACCTCTGCCTGAGGTGTTTTAAAGATTGCTTTAGGGCTACTTCCCCTTCATGTGGAGATACACTTTTTGCGAGAGCACCGTAAAAGTATAAGTTAGTCCTCCCTCTCTACCCCTGCATCCTCAATCAGAACCCTGAAGAAGTAGCCGGAGCCGATATCCACGTTGGTCTTGAGCTTGCCGCTCACCACCACAACATCGCCAACCCTGAACTCCTCGCTTCCCGCATAGGTTACTATAAGCTCATCCTCTCCGGTGGCTTCATTCACCGTACCATCCTTAATGTGTATCCAGGTCTTGTTCAGAATGTCGGGGAGCACCTTTGTAACCACACCTCTAAACCTGACCTGCCCACCTGAAAGTTCCTCACTTCTGGAGAAAATTTCAGCCACTGTATAGCCATCCTCAAGCTTCTCCACAGAGATATTCCCCATGGATGTGCCCACTGAGGGCTCGCCTGCGCTGAAGCTCTGAACCATGAGCAGCACATCCAGGGTTTTATTCAGGCTGGATGAGTTAAAATTCAGCACTACGAGAGCGCCATTGAGCTCCACCTCTTCTCCAGCTTCGAGCTGGGCCTTTGGTCCCGCGACCCATATTTCACCGGTGTCGTCCCTGACCCTGGCATAGGTGTAGCTCCCGGTTTGCACTGTCTCAGTAACAACCCCTCTGGTGGAGACCAGCTGGTTGTCCAGCTTTTTGGCGCTTACCAGTATCTCTCCTATTCTTAACTCAGGTATCTGGATTTCAAAGTCCTGAACCTCACCCTCCGGGGTGCTCACATACTCCTTATTTTCAGAGGTGCACCCCGAGAGGAGCAGAAGGATTGCAAGGGCTGTTAAAATTATTCTTCGGCTCATACAATTCCTCTTTAACTTTCTTAAACTTTACCTGAATAACAAGAAAAAGATTATTGGCATTGCTACGGACCTAAAATATATCTTGCATAAGGACGTAAATAGAGGTAAAAATGCCCACCCCATATGCGAGGCTTGCGGAGGTTGCGGAGAGGCTCTCGCAGCGCAGCTCAAGGAATGAGAAGCTTGCCATCCTTGCCTCCTTCCTCGCCTCACTGGAGGAGGATGAGGTTGCCCCTGCTGTGAAGCTCCTGCTCGGAGGGAGGCTCACCAGGGCTCCCCTGGAGGTGGGCTGGGCCACGCTTAAAACTCTTGCGGTGCCTCAGGCAACCCTGATAAGCTCGCCTCTGACCATTACTGAAGTCTGGGAAGCGCTTCAGAGGGTGGCTGCGCTCGGGGGCAGGGGATCGAGGAGAAGAAAAAGGGCTCTGCTCATGGCGCTCTTCTCAAAGGCGAGCAGCACTGAGGCGAGGTACCTTGCGAGATGTATTCTCGGAGAGATGCGCACCGGCGTTAGTGAGGGTTTGATGGTGGAAGCTATAGCGAGGGCATTCAGAGCAAACCCGGAGAGGGTGCGTCTCGCCCATGCACTTCTCGGAGATATAAGCGAAGTCGCACAGATACTCTCCAGCCAGGGTCGCTTACCAGAGCTGAAAATAAGACTTTTTACACCGGTTAAACCCATGCTCGCAGAGTCGGCGGCAAGCATAGAGGAAGCCCTGCATGGCAGTGCCGCGCTGGAGTACAAGTACGACGGTGCGAGGGTGCAGATTCACAGGTATCGTGACAAGGTTAAGATATTCTCGCGAAGGCTGCGCGAGCTGGGCATTGAAGGACTCAGAGATGCTGTAGCAAAGCTTAAGGCTGAGAGGCTGGTGGTGGAGGGCGAGGTCATAGCGCTTGGCGAAAATGGAAAACCTCTGCCCTTCCAGGACGTCATCCGGGCCCTTGCCATGGATAGGGAAGCCATGCCGGAGCTCAGGCTTTACCTCTTCGATATACTGCACCTGGATGGAAGGGACCTGTTCAACCTCACCTATAAGGAGAGATGGGCAAGGCTCGAAGAGATAGCAGGGGAGGAGCTTCTCGCCACAAGGCGGATTGTGGGTGATGCAGATGAAGCTATGGAATTCTACCAGGAGGCGCTCCGGGAGGGACATGAGGGTGTTGTGGTTAAGAGGCTTGAATCGCCCTATGAGCCCGGGAAGCGCAGCCGTGCATGGCTGAAGGTAAAGCCCTTCACAACCCTGGACCTGGCGGTTATCGCGGCTGAGTGGGGTCACGGCAGGCGAAGAGGATGGCTGAGCAATCTGCACCTCGGGGCACTGGATGAAGAGGAGGGGAGGCTTGTTATGGTGGGAAAAACCTTCAAAGGCTTAAGCCATGAGATGCTGGAGGAGATAACCAGGGAGCTTCTGAAGCACAGGATAGCGGAGGAGGGCGGTGTGGTTCGGGTTACTCCAACTCTTGTGGTTGAGGTGGCCTTTGACGAGGTCCAGCGCTCTCCCCGCTACGAGGCGGGACTCGCCCTCCGATTCGCACGGGTTAAGCGGCTTCGCCGCGACAAGGGCGTGGAGGAGGTGGACACTCTGGCCAAGCTTCGTGAGATATATCAGGCGAAGCTGAAAAGAAAGGGAAGTTACAGTTGTTAGCCTTTAAGAAGGAAAAGAGGATGATAGAGTTTGAGCGCGTGACCAAGAGGTTTCGTGATGTGACGGCGCTTCACGAACTCACGCTGAGCATCGCAGAGGGGGAAATTTTTGGCCTGGTTGGACCAAACGGCGCAGGTAAGACAACGGCAATCCGCATCCTGTGCGGCGCTCTGAGGCCGAGCTCTGGCAGGGTAACTGTAAAGGGCATGGATGTGGGTAAGCACGGCATAGAGGTGAAGCGTCTCATCGGCTACCTGCCCGAGGAGCCAAACCTGTATGAGCGCATGAGCCCCAGGCAACTTCTGCGTTTCTTCGCCTCGCTTTATGGCGTCGCCGACGGTGAGGCCAGGATAGAAGAGCTCCTCTCCATGGTGGGGATGCAGGAAAGGGCAGATGCAAGGTTGAGCACCTTCTCCAAGGGCATGAGACAGCGCATCTCAATAGCGCGTGCCCTCCTGCATGACCCGGAAATCCTCATACTCGACGAGCCCACTATGGGGCTGGACCCCCTTACAGCGAGGGAGATACGCGATTTTATTGCCTCCCTGAAGGGCAGAAAGACTGTACTGCTGTGCACCCATTACATGCCAGAGGCCGAGCAGCTCTGCAGCAGGCTGGGCATACTTGTGAAGGGGGAGCTTGTGGCCCAGGGCGAGCCCGAGAAGCTAAAGGCAGAACTCGCAGATGAAGGTTACCACTCGCCCAGCCTTGAGGATGTTTTCATGAGGTACACAAGAGGGGAATAACCTTGAGGGTCCTTTCAATAGCAAAACGCGAACTCTGGGAGATAGTGAGCAACAGAAAATTTATGCTCGCCTTTGGTGTGCAGACACTTCTCCTCCTGGCCCTTCTGCCGGCATTTGGAAACCTCTTCGCCGAGGGAAACCTCGCCCTGCCAGCTCCCTCCATGCGGGAATTTATCCCCCTTGGTGTGGTGGTGGACAGCGATGACTGCGATGTGCTCCTTGCGTCTCTGGAGAGGAATGAGAGGCTGAAACTGTACCGCTTCGCCAACGCACCCGAGGAAGAGTTGAAGCGCGGGATGATTGCAGCCTATCTCTTAATTCCGCGGGATTACAGGGAGAGTGAACTCTCACAGCAGAGGGTCCAGCTCTTCCTTTCCACAGGCATAAAAAGCTCCAGCGCCCTCGACGCAGTGAAGGAGAGCATCACCGAAGCCGGCGCAGAGCTTTCCAGGGAGAGGCAGAAGAGGTTGAAGGCAAACCTGACGAATCTGATAAGCATCAAAAGGGAGTTTCTCAAGCCGGTGGTGGTGCAGCGTGGAGGGGAGCAGTTCTCCAGCTTCTTCCTGGCCTACCTCGTGCCCCTTGTGCTCTTCTTTCCCCTCTTCATGTCCGGCGGGCTGGTTGTGGATGCGATAGTTGGTGAGAAGGATAGAAAGACGATAGAGGCGCTTATTGCAGCGCCCTTCCACAGGTATGAGATTATCGCAGGGAAGTTCACAGCGGTGTGGGGCTTTGTCACCGCCGAATGTGCAGTCTGGGTGGCTGGTATTGCGGCAGTGGGTATACCGATCGCAAAGCCCCTTGAGGCTTTCCTGCTGCTCGCCGCACTCAACGCTCTGGTAATCGCCATCGCCACCGCCCTCGCCCTGTACTCACGAAATCTGAAAGAGGCAAACATAGCCCTTATGATTTTCTATGTCCCCCTCTTCGTAGCCCTGATATATGCGCTCACAATAGAGTTCTTCTCCCCGAGGGAGTTCTTCTCCTATGTGCCCTTCAATCTCCTCTCGCGGGCGGTGTCGGGTGAGGGTTTCTCGAGCAGCGCCTTTGCTCTTCTTCTTTTTGGGCTGGGCACCGTAGCTCTGGGCATCGTGGGCGTTGCCGCCGCACTGAGCTATCGTGACGACATAATATTCGGACCAAGGCCGGGTGTGAGAAAGCTGCTGGATGACTCCATAGAGACTGTGCTCTCAGGCAAATCGCCCCTGCGGGCAGGCATCGCCACGGCGCTGCTCCTGTCGCCGGGGGTATTTCTTGCTGCCTCTGCGGTGGAGCTTGCCTCTGCATTGAGCCTGCTCTGGCTTCTGGGATATTCTCTGCCAGCCCTCTATCTTCTCGTCCTCCTCTCGGCGGCGGTTGAGGAAGGCCTCAAGCTTCTTCCGGTGTACCTGATTCTCAGGAGAAGGCGAGAGTGGGTCAATACCCGGAGTATTGTCCTTGTTGCAGCCGCCTCTGGAGCGGGATTCTTCCTTGTGGAAACCGCCCTCGCAGGCGTTTCCGCAGCCATGCTTCTGGGAATACCTCTCACACCGCTGCTCTACCAGAGGTTTGCCACAACGCTCATAATGCACCTCGCAGCAAGCTCTATCGCAGGGGCTGGGCTATACGTCAAGGGGAGGCGCGGTGTGGCACTGTTTGCGCTTGCTGTGGCAGCCCACGCTCTCTTCAACTTCGCAGTGATGGAGGTGGCACTTTGAGGCTCCTCGCCCTGGCAAAAAAGGAGTTTGAGGATATCCTGAGCGAGAGGCTCTACCTCCTGGCCTTTGTGGTGCAGCTTTTTATCGTTGTAAGTATAACCTTTGTGGCCCTGCTCTACACCTCCATCGCCAATCCGGAGGTGATGGGGAGGTATGTGCCCTCCCAGCAGGTGAGCATAGGTATAGTTGGCGATGCCTCAATGCTTGAACTTGAGAACCTAAGACTTGTAAACCTCGAGGATGAGGACCACTGGCGCGCCCTGAATGCAAAGCGCCTCGTGGCTGTGCTTGTGGCACCTGCGAACATGAGCAAGGCGATTGCTCAAGGCGGTGCAGAGCTGACGCTTTACATAGACAACACCAATGTGCTCTCAGGGTATGCGGATGCCGAGGTGACAAAGGCAGTGCTGAGGCTGGAGGAGAATCTCAGGCGGGAGGCTGCGGCGAAGCTTGTGCACGACCCTGAGGCCATATTCAGGCCAATTAGGCTTGAGGTTGGGGGCATGGCATCTGCACTACCCGCGGAATTTGTTGAACTCATGTACGGCCTGCTTGTGCCCTTTATTCTGCTGCTCCCCACTTTTCTGGCGGTTAACATGACCACCGACGCTATTGTGGGCGAGAAGGAGCGCAGAACCTACGAGCTGCTGCTGGTAGCTCCATTAAGCTACAGGGAGATAATCCTGGGCAAGGCCCTGCCCATCGCAGGCATCGCCCTTGTGCAGGCGCTGCTGTGGGTGCTGCTGCTGACTGTCAGGGGGATTCCAGTGTACAACATTCCCACGCTCCTCCTGCTTCTTGCAGTGCTCGATGTACTGTTTATCGCCCTCGGGGTTGCACTCTCTGCACTCTCAGACTGCATAAAGGACGCCAATGTCGGGGTTACTGTGCTCCTAATAGCCACATCTCTGGCCTTCTTCGCCCCGGTCTCACTGAAAAATACGCTCTACGAAATCTCGCCCGTAACCCTTATTGCAGAGCTCGCCTCGAATCCTGCTGTACCCCTGAGCGAGGTGCTCCCAGGTTTTGTGCTCCTCGCCATGGGCGCTGTGTTAACGCTTATATTCGGTGAGAAGCTGCTTGAGTACAGGGAAAATTTGAGGGTATAACTACTAAAATAAAAAAAAGAATAGAGGGGGAAAGCTTCACTGCATCACAGCAGGAAGCCCATGGCACTTGGTGCAGTCCTTCTGGACATCGTGACACTGGCTGCAGAAGTTCTTGTGCCCTTCGAACTTCTCAAAGGCTTCCTTGTGCAATCCTGTGCGCATATCCGATAGTGTAGGAGCGTCATGGCACATGTCACAATTGCCCTCGCCGTGGAGCGCAACCGCCTTTGCCTCAGCTGCTTCTTTTTTGGCTTCCTTCTCCTCTGTCTTTACCTCAGGTGCTGGTGGTGCTGCCTCAGCCTCACCAGCCTCTATAAGCTTCACACCCACATAGGCATGACACTTGTTGCAGAACTGGTCTGGCTTGTGGCAGTTCAGACAGTTCTCCTCGCTTGCTCTGCCGCTCTCCACCTCATTGCCGTGGTTCGCTTTCCAGTACTCCATGCTCACCTTTGGTGAGGGGTGTTCCTGCAGCTTGGAATCCTTCACGGGCTTCTCCGGTGGTGCTACACATCCGCTGAGCAGAAGGACGATGCCCACCATCGCAATAAGTATCAACACCTTTCTCATGTTTACTACCTCCTCCTGTTTGCATTTTTATTTTTCAGCCTTCTCTCGTAAAGTCTTATAGCTCGTGTTATCCTGTTCTCGTACACCCATGGCGGCTGCGGACCGGCGATGCCGTTCACAGGTATGCCCTTGTAGTAGATTATCAATGAAGGCGGTGCTATTATGCGGTTCGCAATTCGCACCGCCTCATTTGAATCTATGTCTATCTTCACAAACTTGAGTTTACCAGCAAAGCGCTGCTCATACTCCTCGAGCAGACACTCTATATCCCTGCATGCCGGCGACCACTCCGCGTAGAAGTGCACCGCTACAGGTGTACTGGAACAGGTTACCTCTGCAAACCAGGTTGCCTCGTTAATCTCTTTCATTGTTTTGGCTCACATGCCATATCGCACTGGTCCTTTGAAATCTTGTGCTCCTTCTCTGCGTGTTCGCAGCACTCATCCATGGTAGCAAACTCTGCATCGCACAGCCCACAGACACTCGCCTGTTCTACTGCCTTCTGTTCACATGCCATATCGCACTGGTCCTTTGAAATCTTGTGCTCCTTCTCCGCATGTTCGCAGCACTCGTCCATGGTAGCAAACTCTGCATCGCATAACCCACAGACGCTCGGTCCAGCGGCTGCGGCAGCTGCGGCCTCCTCTTCGGCTTTCTTCTTCGCCTCAAACTCCTCCTGACCTTCGAGAATGATTGCCTTGCTCAGCAGGTCGTGGATGCCGCCCACCTGCACCGGCAGCTCATAGTGCTGCATGACCAGCGGCAGCTGGGCTTTGTCTATGGCACAGGGCGCTGCCAGGTAGTTGACATTGTGCGACTTCACCACCTCTTTCACAGCCGTAGCACGCGGCAGGCCGCCCTTCATTCTGAGCTCCATTATCTCCTCAGTGAGCAGCCCTCCACCGCCGCCACAGCAGAAGCTCTTTTCCTTAGTGACACTGGGATCCATGTCAACGAAGTTGTTGCACACCGACTTTATTATGAACCTGGTCTCCTCCACCAGGTCACCCGCCCTGGCGTAGTTGCACGGGTCGTGCAGCGTAACCACAACGTCGTCGTTACGCGACTTATCGATATTCTTGAGCTTGCCCTTGCGTATCATCTCCGCGGTGTACTCCAAGATGTTCATGAACTTGAAGGGCAGCGGACCGTTCATCTCTTCCATGTACTGCCGCGCGGCGCGCCAGGCGTGGCCGCACTCACCGAAGATTACCAGCTTTACGCCAAGCTTCTTGGCTGTCTCAACCACGCGAAGGTTTATCGCCTTCAGGTCGTCATAGCTTATGAAGAGTCCGAAATTTGCAGCCTCACTGGCATAGGTGTTCATCGTCCAGTCGGCACCCACCGCGTGGAATACCTTTGCAACACCTATCATCGTATCTGTGTTGGTGAAGAGGTCTGCACTCGGGGGGAGGTAGAGGATTTCTGCCTTCTCCTTGTTCACAGGTATCTTCACTTCAACGCCTATGCTCTCCACAATCTCCTCCTCAAGGAACTCGCAGTTTGCCTTGAATGCCTTCTCCGGTATGCCAAGGTTATTGCCGTGCTTATAGACCTGGGATATAACCTTGGTGATGTACCTCGTGGCCAGGCCCACGCTGTTGAGCACCTCTCTGCCCGCCATTGTTATCTCGGCCTGGTCTATGCCGTAGGGGCAGAACACAGAACAGCGCCTGCACTCGGAACACTGGTAGAAGTACTTGTACCACTCGTCCTTCAGAATCTCAGGCGTGAGCTTCTGAGCACCCACCAGCGGACCAAAGAGCTTGCCGCTTATGGTAAAGTGCGCCCTGTAAACCTTTCTGAGAAGCTCTGCCCTGCCCACTGGCGTGTTTTTCGGGTCGCCGGTGCCGAGGAAGTAGTGGCACTGCTTTATACAGGCGCCGCAGCGTACGCAGATGTCCAGGTAGAGCTGAAGGCTCTTCCTCTCCTTGCGGAGCTGGTCCAGCCGTTTGAGCGCAACCTCAACCATCTGCTCGTCTGGCAGAGGTTCGGCTGGTATCTTGGTTTTCATCACCTCCGCCAGCTCTGGCGTTATAAGGTAGCAAACGTAATCCTCGCCAGCACCCGGCTTAAGCTCAACGTCATACATCTTATCAAGCTCTTCTCCCATTTTCACGCCTCCTCGACCTCTTTGGTATGCGCCTCACCGCCGAAGTGGTGGGTTCGCGTTGGCGAGAAGAATATCCCGCCCAGGTGCATCACCTTGCTGAAGGGGATGTACATCACCAGCACCTGCACCAGGAAGAAGTGCACCAGAAAAGCGGTGTTCAGCGTCACAGTACTCAGGTCCACAGGCTTCAGAGCCATGAGGCTTCGAATCACGTACTTCACATCAACCACAAAGGGGCTGGCGAAGTACTTGGCATATAGACCTGAGAGTACCACGCTGAGTATCAGCAGAAGCACAAAGTAGTCTGCAGGCGTGGAGATAAACTTTATATCCGCATGCGCCAGCCTGCGCACCAGCAGATATAGAAGCGGGACGCTTATGATAAGCGCCGCAGCTATGCCGATGCCCTGTAGCGAAACCACCCAGCCGGGTACTGCCTCTTCGCCCAGGAAATAGCGCAGGTGACGCAGCAGAATAAGCCCAAAGCTTATGTGGAAAAGCCAGGCACCAAGCCACAGTATGCGGTTGCCATTGAACTGTAGCAGTGTGCGGAAGAATATCACATCACTGAGCACCCTCACTATGGCGCTGCCAACGCTCCGCTGACCGGGGAACACTGGAATAGGTACGGGTGAAGGTCTGCTCCACCATACCGCTATGCGATATAGAACCCCCACGACAAAAACTGTGAAGGCTATATACGGCAGCATGTTTACAACAAAGTTTCCCAAGACTCCCATAGTACCACCTCATTTCGATGTACTTTCACATTCATGTATTAAAATTTAGTATAAATACTTTACCATTTATTTTAACATTCTCCGAATTACCGCCCCGGTGTGTTATTGCAAAAATATTTCGCTTGTGCAAAGTTTTGCACGAGCGGCGAAATATATTTCCAGATAAACCCCAGTGGGAGAGACATTTAAATTGCAGGCTCAGCATAAGCGAAAGCGTTCCCTGAGCGAAGTTCGATTTTCATGAAAATAAAGTTTAAATAAAAGCAGGCATAATCGTAATCGGTGGTTGATATGGGAAAGCTTGGCATATTTGTATGCACAGAAAAGCATGGGAAAGACCTGGCTGGCTTGGTCAAGGCGGCAGCAGCCAAAGGGCATGAGGTCAGAGTTTTCTTCACAGGCCCAGGGGTTAAACTTGTCCCCACAGAGGAAGCAAAAGAACTGGTCAAAGCTGGCGCAGACGTTGCCATGTGTCTCCACAGCTTTGAGGAGCTCGGTCTGGACAAGGAGTATGAGATCCCGGAGGGGATAAAGAAGGGCACGCAGGACTACAATGCGGACATGATGAAGAACGTGGATAAGTATGTGGTGTTCTAGGAGGTGAGGAGGATGGTCACTGTTGTATTTATAAGCAATAGCCAGGACGGATATGTTCAGGAGGAGGCAAGCCGCTCCGCACTGGGGACAATGCTCGGTGGCAATGACCCGAGCCTGATGATTATAGATGTGGACTACGACGTAGAGCGCGGAGATGTGGCCGAGAACCTTGAGTGGATAAAGGACAACGGCGGCCTTGTGGTGAGCAACAACCCCAAGAACGTGGAGAAGAGCGAGTACATCGACGAAATGAGCGTCGAAGAGATGGCAAAGAAGATACTGGAGTTCGATGTGATTATACCCTACTGAGGTGGTAAAGATGAAGATACTTGAGATTCTCAGGTCAGAGCCCAGCGACAGGGTGAAGGAGATAATAGAGGTGCACAAGAAGGAGCATGATGTCGAGATCTTCGAACTCTACAAGAACAAAGACTACGAAGCTCTCGTTGACAAGATTTTCGCCGCCGACAAGGTTATAAGCTGGTGGTAGCTCCCTCTTTTTATTTTATTCCTGCATTTTTCTCCCGGCGAGCTCACATCACCTCTATCTCCAGCACAGGCGGCTCAAATTTCCGTGAGCGCAATCTATTTTTTGAAGACAGGGGTATAATTTTAAAGAATGATTTATCTCTGCCATCTGCACGGACCTCTATGGACTCCTGCAGTATTTTCAGCTCTATATCACTTTCAGAAGCCACCCCCGGCAGATAGACACGCATAACTGTCGTTCCATCTCTCTTCAGCGTCTCTACGCGGGGTTCAACCACCTCCTTTTCTGATACCCTCCTGGGAATGCGTTCCCTGAGCCTGCCGTAATACTCCTTAAATATCCGCCAGAGGAGGAAGATGGCAACAGCAAAAATCAGAATGCGAAGGAGGGTGAACATATTTCACCTCCCTTCAATCTCCTCCAGAAGTTTGCCAATCGCCTGGAATTCCCTTCCAAAGCTGGCAAAGTCCTCGTTGCGAAGCGCCTCTCGCGCAGCAGAGTAGTGCTGGAGCAGCTGTTTCATGAGTTCATCTTTTCCGGCCTCTGTACGGGGTACAGCCTCATACTCTTTGATGACTTCCTCCACAGATTTGCCGAACACCCTCTCTATGGCTTCGTCCAGAGTCTCCTCCATTGCGATGGTCTCACCAAAGGACACAATAACCCGTTTGAGCTCCGGCAGGGAGTCGCGCTGCTCGGCGCGCAGAAACACCGGCTCAACGTAGAGCAGAGACTCCCGAATAGGAATAACCAGGAGATTGCCCCTTATCACCCTCGTGCCGGCCTGGTCCCAGAGGGTGAAGTACTGGGAAATCTCAGGATTCTGATCTATCCTCGCCTCAATCTGCATTGGACCATAGATAAGCTTATCCTTGGGGAAGAGGTACACTATGCGCTCGCCGTAGTGCTCGCCGTCACTTCTTGCCGCCAGCCACGCCACGAGGTTGTTCTTGTTCCTGGGCGTAAAGGGAAGCATGAGAATAAACTCCTCCTTATCCTCACCCGGAAGCTTGGTTATCAGATAGTAAGGCTCCATCTTAATTCTGTCACCCTCGTAAAGCTCCTCGGCAATATTCCACACGTCCTCGCGGTTGTAGAAAACGCGGGGGTCGAGCATGTGATATGTGGCATACTTCTCAGCCTGAATCAGGAAGAAATCCGACGGATAGCGGAGGTGCATCCTCAGCTTGGAGGGCATCTCTTCCAGGGACTTGAACAGCCCGGGGAAGGCACTGGCGTAGGTGCGGATTATCGCATCCTCCGGGTCCGAGATATAGAAGTTTACCCTGCCCGAGTAGACGTCCACAACCGCCTTCACAGAGTTGCGCACATAATTTATCCTGTTTGTGGGCTCAGAGTAAGGGAAGTTGCTGCTCACTGTGTATGCATCTATTATCCAGTACAGCCTGCCCTCCGCCACAACGATGTAGGGGTCGCTGTCGTAGACCAGGAAGGGTGCGAGTTTGCTCACTCTCTCCCTGATGTTCCTGTAGTACATTATCCTGCTTTCCTGGGTTATTGAGTTGCTCAGGAATATCTTTGCACTTCCAAAGCGAAGCGCATAGGCGAGCTTTCTGATGGAGGAGCTGAGCTCAACACCACCCTCGCCTTCGTAGGTGGTGTAAACATTTCCCTCTCCTCTGGGATAGTCGAATTCCTCTGTCTTCGTCTTAACTATAATATATGTGCCGGGGAGCTCCCCGTAGTATATCTCTGGCCTTGTAATCTCAATATAGGGCGACTTGGGCGGAATGTCCTTCACCACAAAAACCGGCAGTCCCTCGCCGGTTACCTCATTCACAAGGCTCATGGTTATGCCATATCCATGAGTATAGACAAGGTGCTCATTTATCCAGGTAAGGGACTGCTTGGCCAGCTGTGCCGTGTTGAGCTCCCTCGCAGCCAGCATAACCTGCTTGTATTCGCCATTCAAGACGTAGCGATCAACATCAACATCGTTGAAGGCATAGTAGGTGCGGATGAGCTGAAGCTGTTTCAGGGTACGCTTCAGCGGACGGTAGTCCCAGAGGCGGATGTTCTTTATGGTCTCCTCGTTGTTATTGATATCCTCTATGGTTAGATTTTGCGTGGCTGGAAACTCCACCTCCTTTATGCTGTCGAGGCCATAGGCCAGGCGGGTAAACTTTATGCTCTCCTGAATATATGGTCGCTCGTAGTTGAACTCATCCGGAGCCACCTTGTAGTGCTGCACGCCAGAGGTAAAAAAGCTGCCTCCGAGGGCAACCACCACAAGCACTGCGCTCGCTGCCACTGGTAATTTTATGTTCACCCACTTCAGCGCAAAAAAGAGCACAGCCGTAATCACGGCGAGGACAAGGAGCAGGGTGAGCACAGGGAGATAAACCTTCACCTCAGCGTAACCCGCACCGAAAAAAGTGTCCTTGGCTGTGAAAAGCACCCGATAGCGGGACAGGTAGAACTTGGCAGCAAAGAGGAGGGCAAACAGACCTGCGATTGCGCCCGCATGTAGCCTGGCATTAAAAGGAAGTAGAGCCACTATTTCGCCGAATATCCTCTCCTTGATAACCGCTCCAGCCCCAGAGAGGTATATCAGCGCCGTAAGTCCGGTTATAAAGATGAGGGACAGAAAACCAAGGCTCCACAGGAATTCATAGAAGGGCAGACGAAACACATAGAAGGAGATGTCCTTCATAAACACAGGGTCCACGACGCCGAAGGGTGTGGCTTTTGTATACCAGAGGAACAGCTCCCATCCCCGGCTCGCAGCCAGGCCGATGAAGAGGCTGAGAAGAAGGGAAGAGCCGAGGTACAGCCACCTGGTTGGTGTACTCACACCGAAAAACTTTCTCGTGATGGTCAGGTTTATGTAGGCGGCCAGGAAGAATAGCAGCGCTACTACAAGACCGATGAGCAGTTTTGTCTTCCATATCTTTAGGAAAACCTGCGTATAGCCAAGGTTGCCGAACCACAGGTAGTCTGTGTACACCCCTATAAATGTAGTAGACAGCAGCGCCGCGGCAACTGCAATGTAAAGTATAAACTCTTTTCTCATATTTATCACTCACCCACGCTAGAACTTCTTTTCTCTCAACTTTTCCATATCAAACCGAGCTGTCTTTGCTATTGCCATGACTGCCATAACCCCCGCCTGTACAGGGTCAGTAACAACCAGGTCAGCCACCTCAACCACAGAGCCCACCATGTTCAGGGATATTACAGGTATGCCGTAGTCTGCCTTAAGCTCCTGCACTGCCTTGGTCACCTCGCCGCCCATAATCGAACCTGCGAGCACGAGTATGGCTGCGCGGTGCAGCCTCGACACTGCACGCACCGCCTCTGCAATCTTCTCCTCGCCCACCAGAGGAATTGTGTCGACGCTTATTCTCTCGCCGCGAAGGTTGTGGCGGTCTGCCTCGCTCACCGCACCGAGCACCACCTGTGCAACCTGGGCGCCGCCGCCGATAACTATCACCCGCTTGCCGTAAATCTCCTCAAAGGGCTTGTGAACCTCAACCTCCACAACATCGCTGACCCCGAGCAGGTCCGCCTTGAGCTTCTCCAGGTCGCGCACACCCTCGAGCTCAAAGTATATCTGCACCACCTCATCCTGCATAAACTGCTGCACATAGGTTATATTAACATCGTGCTCAGCTATAACTGTGCTAACGTCCCTCAGCAAGCCCTTGCGGTCGCTTGCAAATACACTTATGCCCACAATCTCTTTTTCTTTCATAAAGACACCTATGGAGAGAGTTCTATTCCATCCGGGTTTATTGAAAACTTGAAGGAGCCAATCACATGCTTTGTGCCGCGCATCTTTCGTATTGAAATCTTCCTGTCCTGGGTTTCTGTATCCAGGCGGAGGCTCAATACGCCGTCGAATATGAAGCTCTCAATGGGAAACTCCTTTATACCTATGTCAGCACTACTCGCCTCTGTAATCACCAGACTTGTGACATTGCGCATGCTGAGCAGGTTGGACAGGCGAAGCAGCTTTGTGCGCTTCTCAAACTCGTCATGGGCATAGAGGCCCATCACAGACAGCGAATCTATAACCACACGCTCAGCGCCTATGGCGGAGATGGCGTCGTCGAGATTGGCGATGAGATTGTCCACATCCAGACCTGAGCGCAGCGTCTCCTCATCAACGTCGCCAGAGATCCTGTATGTCACTGCATCCATTATTATTAACATCTCCTTACTTTCCAGTTCTTCAAGCTCCCAGCCGAAGGCGCGCATATTTCTCCTTATCTTCTCTGGGGTTTCCTCAAAGGTGATGAAAATCCCGGGCTCATCGTATTCAGTTATCCCTGCATACACATACTGCATCCCGAATATCGACTTACCACTGCCGGGTCCGCCTATTAGAAGGATGGTATTCCCCTTCGGAAAACCACCCGCTGCGAAGAGATTATCTAAACCAGGGATTCCCGTCCTTACCACATCCATCCCAGCACCTCTCAGATAACATATCCCTTTCCAGCCAGCCTCAAACCCCTTACCTCAGGTCGTGCAATCACAGCTGTTTCGCCTTGTGTTGTGGCAACAGGTTTCTCGGTTTCCACTTCAACCCTAAGTCTATTGTCCTCCGTGTTATATATATCTTTTATTACTGCAGCCTCATAGCTCATACCCAGACTGAGCATGCATTTTATTTCTGGCTTGAGGTCTCCCTTGAAGTAGGGGCACTTAACAAAGTCCAGCACCACCTCAGTGGTTACGCTGAAGCTCTCCGGTTCTGTCGTGAGTATGCTGCCTCGCTCTATATCCTCGCTGCTTACCCCCTTGACCGCTAGCCCAACACGCTCGCCCGTCTCAGCCTGTGCCGCATTCTCATCCTGAATTTGGATTGACTTGATGAGCACCTCCTTGCCCTGGGGCAGCAGCACAGGTTTTGCATGCCTCTCTATTCTTCCACCCTTAACGCACCCGAGCAGGACGGTGCCAACACTCTTCACAGTGAAGGCGTGGTCCACTTCCACGCGGGCAGGAGGTTCGCTTTCATGGGAAAAGCTGTCAAGCTCTGAGATTATGGCGTTGAAGTCCCTCTCAACAACCGCATAGTCCTCAGCCACTGTGCCCTTAATTATAGGCAGTACCTGCTCTCTCACCAGACCCTCGAGGATGAGCAAGCCCTGCCTCTTCTCGAGCATATCCAGAGCAAGGAGCATCTCACCCAGCTCAGGGGTAAGGGCGTCTATACGCACTATCGCCGCGTCAGCCATGCTGATGGTCTGAAGCAGAGGAGCAAGCCTCTCGGGATAGGTCAGAGGCTCGGCAAAGATGTAAATCTCGCCGCTGAGTTTGCGGTTGTAGAAAGCTATGTCGCTGGCTGTGCCCCGCTTGCCGAGCAGGGAACCCAGCTCAGGGTCGTTCAGTATAACTGTGGTCAGGGTCATGCTCACG
>NZ_JBPMGE010000082.1:0-25932 GCF_054014795.1 Candidatus Pyrohabitans sp.
CCTACAAGTACCTCACGGAGAGGCTGGATATATACCGCGCCACCCTTGAGCTGAAGGCTGCCCTCGCCGCCGTGGAGGAGGTTGAGCTCTTTCTCCTGGACGGCTCGCTCCACAGCAGCTTAACCGCACCGAAGCCGTGGTGGAGGTTCATGCGGAAGGAAGAGGTGCTGAGCTATATCCCCCTGCTGGAAGAAAGCGATGAACCAAAGCTGCTCTCCAGGGAGATAGCAGAAGATTTCCATGCAGAGGCATATCAGGTCATGCTTCTGGAGCACCTCGAGTACCTGGTTGCTATACAGAAGCTCATTAAAAGGGGGAAGAATAAGGTGGTGGGCGTGGCCAAGACATCCACGGACTCGAGCCTGAACATGTGCATCCCCGACATCGCCGTGTTTGAAGAAATTACCAGCAGCGCAGGATACTCCACGCCGAGATACAAGTCTATAGAGATGCACTATCCCATCTACAACCACTTTTTCAGGAAGCTTGTATTCACCACCTTCTATGCCAGGCTTGAGAGGGGCAAGGGTATGCTCATGATTGAGCTTCCCCGTGAGGCGAAGGAAGGGGAAATCCCGGAGTTGCTTGCAAAGCTCAGGGGCATAAGTGTGGACGGCTATCCCTACCCTCTCAGAAAGGCTCACAAGAGGGTTGTGATAACCGCAAGGGACATGGAGAGGTTTGCCATCTCCCTTGGCATAAGCGAGAAAACAGGTAGAGAGGCGCTGGCATGGTAGAGGTTATTGGCGTATGCATAGGCGAGGCTTCGCCCTCAAGTGCATCCTTCATCGCAAAGAAGATGCCGAGGTTGGGGGAGTATGTGGTGCTTGAGTTCGACGCCATGCGCGTGCTCGGCATGGTGGAGGCTCTGACCAGAGGCAGTCCCAGCATCTCAGGCGACATCCTCTCACCGGAGGTGGTGGAGCGTATCCTCAGCTTTGAGGGCCAGGAGGAGCAGTATATACGCGCCAGCCTTCGGCTTCTCGGTGAGGTCTCAACTCTGACGATGCCCAAGGTTCCTCCTCCGCCCGGGACGAGGGTCTACCGTGCAGACCCTGAGACGCTGAGGAGCATCTTTGGTAGAGGAAATATAAAAATAGGAAAGCTGATCTCCCACCCCGAGGTTGAGGTCTATGTGGATGCGAACAGGATGATAACCAGGCACCTTGCAATCCTTGCAATTACCGGCGCTGGAAAGAGCAACACAGTCAGCGTAATTGTGGAGGGCATCCTCAAGCTCGCCGGCATGCCTGTTATATTCGACATGCACTCTGAGTATGTCAATGCAGAATTTTCTGGCGGTGTTAAGCGCATCCTGCCCAGGCTTAACCCTGTTTACCTGCTTTACAGCGAGCTGAAGCGGCTTGTTAACATAGATGAAAAGGCGTACATCCAGGAGAGATATCTGCGTGAGGCCTACAACCACGCAATGGAAGAGGTCAGGAGGTCGCCTGCGAGCCTGATAGATGAGATGCTCTCCCATCTTCAGGAGGTTTACTCCGGCGAGGATGTTGCAGCTAGCGAAAAGAACTCTATCTCCGGCGTAATCGGCAAGCTTTTAGACTTCAGAGAGAAGTACGGCGACATCCTGGATGAGCACGCCCCTGAGATAGTTGAGCTCTTTGAGCAGGGCAGGGCGAATGTCATAGACCTGGGAAGTGTAGATGAGGATTATGCCGATGTGATAGTGAGCCATGTACTGAGAAAGCTTCTGTACAGGCGGAAGCTCCATGAAGTCGCGCCTGCCTTCTGTATTCTGGAGGAGGCCCACATCCTTGCACCTGCGTACCGCCCCACGCTATCAAAATACTGGATTGACCGCATCGCCCGGGAGGGAAGAAAGTTCGGCATAGGGCTTTGCCTGGTGAGTCAGCGCCCCAAGAGTCTGGACGCCAACTCTCTATCCCAGGCAAACAATGCGATAATAATGCGCCTCGTAGAACCAAGCGACCAGAGGCATGTTCAGCAGGCGAGCGAGAGGCTGAGCGACGACCTTCTGGCGCAGCTCAGCTCGCTGAACATAGGTGAGGCGGTTGTACTCGGTTTGATGACGCGCATCCCCGCACTGGTGAAGATAGACAGGTTTGAGGGCAAGCTCTCTGGAGGGGACCCGGACATAATTGCAGAGTGGGAAACAAAGAAAAAAAGCGCTGAAGAAGAAGCGGAGCGCACAAAAAGAGAGGTGGATGAGCTCTACTCAGGGATGGATTAGCTACATCCTTACCATCTGCGCGTGGGGTACGCCACATACGCGGAGCACATTTTCCCTGTCTATTATCCCCTCCCTTATTGCAATGGCAACAACACCCTCGCCAGCGATGTTTGCTATTGTTGCCTCATTCAGGAACACCACCACCTGTTCCTCTGTGAATACTTCGTCGCCGTAAAACTCCTTCTTTATATCAAGGATAAGCTCACCTTCTTCGAATACCCTGCCCAGGATATCCTCATCGCACACCGCAACGAGAACTTCATTCTGAACCCGATATATCTTGACACAGTACCTCATTTCACCCTTGGAGAGCAGCCTAACATTTTACTTTAATCTTAAACATGTTTGAACCTGCCAATTTTGGGTTCATATATCTCACCTTCATTCAGAAGCTCATTCAGGGCTTCTTCAAGCCTCTCCTCCTCCAGGCCGCTCTCCTTGAGAAGGGTGATGTACTTCACCCCATCGCCTTCGTCAAGCTCCTCGATGAGGTGGAGTACCTTCAGTTTGGGTTCCGATTCCACATCCTCAGCATCCACAACCTCTTCCTCCACCACCGGCTCCGGGATTACCTCAGCGACGCTCTCCTGTGGGTGTGCTTCCACCTCAGGCAGCTCGCGCTCTGCTATCGCAAGCTCAAGCTCACGCACCAGTTCCCAGTTGGGGTCCTTAAGCACGCGAACAACCTCTGCAAGGATGTAGACCTCACCCTCATACTCCTTCACCTTGCCCACGACGTCGACGGTGTCGCCCACACTCACCTTAACCAGGGGGTCAACCTCCCTGAAGGCGCGCACAGCTACTGTAGCAGAGGCGTCGTCGAGGGTGATGCTCGAGTACTTCCCATCCTCGCTCACAAACTTGGCAACAACAACGCCCATAACGCGCACCCTCGAAGCTTTTACACCGCGCTTTGTTACAATATAGTTGGGCTCAAAGCGCTCACTGCTGCGGTGAAAGTCCGCCTCAACTATATCCTTAATTCTCAGCTTTACTGCAGTTCCTCTCTCAATCATCTTACACCCTCACGTGGTTTTGAAGTGGTCGTACTTGGGCTCAAATATGTCGCCCTGCTGGCGCAGCCTCTCTATCAGCTCCTGGGTTGTACCCTTTGATATACCTCTCTCCTCTGCCAGGCTGAGAATCTCCGAGCGCCTGGCGGTGCCGTACTCATCTTCAAGTTCTCTTATTATGCTGAGTATCTCTTTAATCTTGTCCCGCTGCGACTTTGTTACACCCACATAAATCTTATCTATGTCCACCTTTCCGGTTTCCAGGTCCAGACCTGCCTGTGCCAGGGAGGTTTTGACCAGTGCAATTGCACGATGGGCATCCTCGGCTTCAACCACGCTGCTCAGCCTAACCCTTGCACATGCCTTGGCGAGCCTGACTATCGCCCAAAGCTGGCGCGCTGTCAGGGGGATTGGCACATCTTCACTCCGCTGTGCCACTTCGCGCATCTCCACATAGAAGTCCTCAATCACCTTCCGCGCCTCATCACTGAGTTCTGGAAAAACATGCTGTCTCGCATAGGCTATGTACTTTTTGAGCAACTCCGGTGCAAGAGGTGGCTTTATGCTCTCGGGCGAGGATGCCGTATCGAGGATATGTCTTGCAATCTCACGCGTCTTTGAGAGGTCGTCCTTGACGAAGAAGATTAAATCAAATCTGGAGAGTATGGTAGGGGGCAGATTCACCTGCTCTGAGATAGGGCGGTACTCGTCGAAGCGACCGTACTTTGGGTTCGCAGCCGCGAGGATGGCGCAGCGCGAGCGGAAGGTGGCAAGGATACCTGCCTTGGCTATGCTCACACTCTGCTGCTCCATTGCCTCGTGCATCGCAGAGCGGTCACCCGGCTCCATCTTGTCAAATTCATCAATGCACGCAACACCACGGTCGCCCAGCACCAGAGCGCCCGCCTCCAGGCTCCAGCCCCCATCGCCGAATTCGTCCTTGACTGCGGCGGCGGTATTGTGGGTGATGATTCCGTTTACCAAGAAATTGTGGGAATCCTCCACAGTGAGGTCGTAAACATAATCGTAATCAGGCTTCCTGTACTCCACTTCTACAACTTCATCCCAGAAAACACCACAGTATTTTTTAAGCTCAGCAAGTTTGGACTCAGCCTCCGAAATTCTATCCTGCACGTCGGATATTCCGGGAGTAACATGCTTCTCTATCCTCTCTAATGAGAATTCATCCACCCCTCTCTCTCCAAGTAACCTGCACATCTTCTCTAGAGTAGAGTAGGGTATCCTCACCCTTCTGCTGCCAGTAAAGTAGTGGCGGAGGGTTGACTTCCTTATGCCTAGCAGCCTGGAGAGTTCCTCAGGGGACATGTACTCGCGTGCTTTTCTGTACATCTCTCTTCTGACAGGCACGTCGAAATAGATTCTTTCTTTGTAATTCCCCTTAAGCTCCTCAACCCTTTTTAAGAATCTCTCCACACGCCGTCTTGATGGCCTGAATCTGCCGTGTTCACAGTCGTAGTTTTTGTATCCGAATATCTGCTTTGAAGAGATTCCAAAGGCTTCTCTGATTTCCCGGAACATCCTGCCGGCAAATGGAACAATGTCTATGTTGGTATTTCCTTTTTTGCAGCCCACTATTATTTCATCCAGCAGTTTAAGTTTGTCTTTATTTCTGAAGCTTATTTTCTTTTTAAAATTTATGAGATGCTCTTTCCCTCTGATGTATAGGCAGTATTTATCGTGTCTGGACTCAATTACCTTTCTTTTTCCATCAACGAAAAATTGAGATTTTTTGCCCACAGCACTCCTTTTTCTGAGCTTGGATATTATTCCAAACCTCAGCAAAGCCAGATGAAGCTTTCTTGCAAGAGCTTCGCTGGTTGTTACAAACTCTATGTATGAGGAACCCTTTTTCTTTCTGTGCACAACGCACGCGTCGCAGTCAAAAAGCCCGCTTATGTAATGAGAAAGAAGCTCATCCGGCAGATTTAAAAACTCCGGGCTCAAATCCACCCTGTGGGATTTTGGAGACAGGGGGATTCCAAGCCTCTGAAGGATTTCCCCCACAAGTTTTGAGTGGAATCTTGCAGAGGCGGGTCTGGATTTCGATGCAGAAATAACCTTAACGTCCACATTAAAAAGCTTTTTAGCAATGCTTTTGAAAGTTTCAAGCATATGTTCATTGGAATTTGAGAATCTGATTGAAACTCCACCTTTCGGAGTTTTTCTAAGGTCTCCATCTCCGGCTATCAATCCTGCCATATAAAGCAAATCCTCAGTTATCCTCACCGGCAGGGTTATCCTGTGTCCGTGGTACTCTGAGTAGAATTTTATGGACTCCGCCACCCTCTCTCTCGGGATACCCGCGAAGTCTGTAAGCCTCAGCAGCTCCTTCAGTCTGGGCTTTCCCCTCGCGCTCTCATTAACCCAGGAGTGGTAGAGCTTATTCTCATTCACCATAATTTTTCTTGCAGTTTCTCTAATTGTCAGATTATGCATCTCTTTTATTTTGTTCAGAGCCTCTCTTACGATATTCTCGCAGCCATAAATTATCGGGTTGCCATCTATTAAATCAATGCTCAGGGGAACCTTTGTTTCCTCTACTTTTATCTCCCTGGCACAGGCGATGAACTCTCCAGCTCTGATTTTCCCAGCCTTCCTCCATCCCACCTCCTCACCATCTGCCCAGAGGAGTGGGGTTTCCGGGGTTAGTTCAATCTGCCTGCCCGTCCTTGTGGTTATCTTCACCATCTTGGGAGGTGCCACAAGCTTCCAGTACTGCGTGGCTTTCTTTGCTTCCGGCTCTGAAGTACCGTTCAGGGAGAATATTCCAATCCTCTCTGGCTCTCTGGCAACCCACACGCCTTCTCTGTACTCTCTTCTCCCCCCCTTCATCTTCTCTTCCACCGTCTCCGCTATAGGCGAGAGTTCACCATTGCTCAAGCACAGAAGCGATGAAGGAGATACGCACAGTCCAGCACCGCTGGTACCCTTGCCACTGGCATACACTCCGCGGGGGGCCAGTTCCTTGGCGACATACTGCAGAATCTCGCTTTTTCCTGTGGCTGGCTCGCCCATGATTATTATGTGAGAATCACCGCGAATTCGCCCGCCGTCCGGTAGTTCCACGGGAGGGGCTGAGAAGAGCTGATACATTATCGCCTCCTTGATCTCATCATACCCGAATATGTGGGGGGCGATGCTCCTGCGAATCCTCTCGTAAATCTCAGGGTCGCGCGATAGCTCAACAATCTCCCTCTCATCCTCCTTTGAGATGCGAACCTCCTCAAACTCTATCTGCACTGAATTGAAGTTGTTTGCCTCAATGAAGATGTCGAAGACGCGTGACTTCGCGTTGCCCATCTTTCGCTTCGCAGCGCGGAGGATACCAATAACCTCAATAGAATCGCCGGGTGTTATTCTCCCCGTAAGGTCGTCCTCCAGAAGCACAGCTATCTGCTTTGGATGCTCACCCCCGCGCAGATCCTCCAGATTCTCCTGAATCAGAACCTTCTGAGAGTCCACAAATACAGAGCTGTCCACATCCAGCTTGAAAGGACCGCGCTTCTCACAGCTTTCACACAGGTAGGGTTCCTTCAGCGAATCATCACTCTGAGTTATGTGCATTATGCTCCCGCATCGCTGGCATTCAAAGGCACCCACCACCAGCTTGGGGCGTACATCTGTGGCCTTTCTAACTATCCCTTCAACAGAGATAAGCTTGCCCACATCAGCGCTGCGGATGTCGCGTATCATCAGCCTGCTGGTGGGCGGAAGATTGGCAAAACGGAGGTTCAGTCTGATTGAGGGGTAGTCCACGGGCAGCTCAATCCTGGCGAGCGCCCGCTGGGCAGCGGAAATTGCAACATCGGGATTGTTGAGCATCTCATCGGCGAGAGAGATATCATACCTGTCCAGATCCTCAAAGTTGACAACAAGGCTCTTCTCCTCGGGATAGCCGCGCACAACGCGCAGAATTTCCCGCGAGTAGTATGCCCTGAAGAATCTGTCCAGCCTCTCCTCCAGCTCGGTTGCTTTAAAAGCCTCTGCCTCTACCTCCATCGCAACACCTACTTCCCATTCTACCCCATCCTTTTAACTCCTTTCGATTACCCGAGCTTCTCTTCATATGCTTCTACTGCAGATTATATTGAGAAGTAAAACTATGAAGCTTTGCCGAGAGCGCCGGAAAAGTTAACTTGTTTTTGCTCGGAGCTTACAAAGATTCGCGGTGGGTTGGCAAAAAATTTATAAATAATTTCGATATATAGAACAATTGTTCTATATGATGGAAGAAACCAGCACGAGGATATCAAAAATTTTGGCCAGGAATCTCAGCCATTTGAGAAATGAGAGGGAAATCTCGCTTACCGGACTGGCAGAACGGGCGGGAATTTCAAAGTCAACCCTCTCATCTTTAGAAGCCGGGGAAGCAAATCCCACCATTTCAACGTTATGGGCTCTGGCAGACGCTTTGGGGGTGCCTTTTGGTCTTTTAGTTTCCGAGACGGAGGTAGGGGCAGGAACGGAGGAGGTGGCTGAAGCTGGTGTTAATGTTCGCCTTATCGAACAATCTGATGGAGAGCCGAGGATTGAAGTTTATTTAATGCGGCTTGAACCGAAAGGTAAACGAGAGGCGACGCCGCATGCCCCTGGTGTGGTAGAGCGGGTATTTGTCATCAATGGACGCATGTTTGCTGGGGCTCTCAGTTCCCCCAGTCTTTTAAAAGCTGGGGAGACGTTCTCCTTCAAGGCGGACCAGCCCCACGTTTACATCGCACTGGATGAACCTGTATCGGCATTGGTCTCTGTTGAATATCCGAGGGACGAGGTTTACACCGACCATTACACCATACTTCGCCCTGTACCACGGACTGATGAGGATTGGGAAGGCGTAGGCGTTCTGCTTCGACGTGTCTTGGAGGAAGTGGCACAGGGTGTCCCGGTATTCAGGCTTAAATTATATAGCTCAATGCCTGCGCTGTCTGCCACAGCAGATAAAATACATATCCATCTAAGGCGATTATTACGTTCCAGCTTCAAATGGCCCGTCAGATTTTTTGTTGTGGAAGAACAGGATGGTCTTTCAGTCCTCATCTTCAAATGGCCCCGTGGAAGGGCTAGACCAAAACTCTCACCAGAAGTAGGAAACGATATTTTAAAGCAGGCCGCAAATGTACTAGCCTTAGCCTGTGTTAGGAGCCTGTGCTGTGAGAAGCTGGAACTTTTGCACGGCCTTGTGAAAGGCGATTCACTTGCCCTGAGTGCGCTTGCTGCTGAGGTGCTGCTGCACCATGGGCAACCTACAGTACCACCATGCGTGCTTTCACTCCCAGAGGAAGAGGTAAAAATTAAGACCAACGAAACTGAAACACCTCTTTTTGAGCATAGAATTAATGTGCACAGGTACAATTTCTTTGAGTTGCTCCATCCGGGATATGCATCACAATCTGTGGTGCTTGCACAGATAATGCACACACTCTTTAAGAGTGCACCTGTATCGGTGGTGGATGTTGGCACAGGACCAGGGCTCCATCTGCGGATGCTTCTTGAACTCTACCCTGCGCTTGAGGTTGAAGCCGTGGACCCAAGTCCCGCTGCCTGTGCGTATCTGAGGCGGAATATCCAGGGTCTGCAGAAGGTGAGCATAATTCAGGAGGACTTTTTAAGCGTAAATCTCCCCAGACAATTTCCAGCCATCATATCTGTAGGTGCCTCCCACCACTTAAACACATCATTCTTACTGCAGAAGGCGTATGACATGCTGGAAGACGGCGGTCTCCTCCTCGTAGCAGATGAATTTATCTCACCCTATACCACCGCATCTGAGCGAAACAGGGAACTCATCCGCCACCATACGAGCTACATGCTTGCCACACTTGTGGAAATCCCAGAAACTGTGAAGAGCAGTCTTACCTCTGAAGAGGCAGAGCTGGTTGAGCTGCTGAATAGGGAGATACCTCTTCTCGCCTATGAGGCGGAGAGTGGGGAGGTTGAGTCTGCCATAGGCAGAGCTCAGAAACTCTTTGGCAGGATGCGAAAATTAAAGGTTCCAGCACAGCCATCGCATCTCCTCCTCGCCTTTTACCGCTTCCAGATGCTTGAGCTGGAGGCGCTTATGGCAGGGCTTGACTATGAGGTGGAGCGTAAAACCTTTCCCGAACGCTTCTTAGCCCTGGCAGAGAGCACCGGTTTCTGCTTGGAGGAGCACCACCGAGTCTATGCTACCTCCGGATACAGCGATATGGACGCAGGAACTCATGTTTTTGCCTTTAAGAAGGAGGTGTAGTACAGCTTGAAGGCACTCTTCAGCGGTATCACTTCAAGCCTCCCCATCATGCTCGGTTATCTTCCTGTGGCAATGGCGTTTGGAATCTCCGCAGCCGGAGTGGGTATGAACATGGTTGAGAGCGTATTGATTTCCGCCCTAATATTTGCAGGTGCAAGCCAGTTTGCACTGGTGAGCCTTCTTGCTGCTGGCACTTCCCTTGCGGTTGCAACCATAGCTGCCCTCGCTTTGAACCTCCGTCATCTCCTCTATGGCCCATTAGTGGCGTCTCTTCTAAATCCTTCAAAGCCCATCCACGCAGCTCCCCTTGCATTTGGCCTTACCGACGAAGTTTTTGCGACAGCCCTCGTGCAACTTGAGAAAGTCGATAATGATCAGAGAGAACCATGGCTTCTAGGACTTGAGGCTGGAGCATACTTCTCCTGGGTAGGAGGTACATTTATCGGCGCCGCAGGTGGTGAAGCTCTGCTTTCTCTTTCGCCTGCTCTTGCCCCTGTATTGTCCTTTGCTCTGCCCGCTCTATTCATGGCGCTCCTGCTCCCGATGCTCCACGGCGAAGCCACAATAGCTGCGATTGTCGGCGCTGGCATTGCACTAATAATGCACTCCCTTGGATTCACAGCGCTTGGCATACTCTTTGCCGGCATTGCAGGCCCTCTGCTTGCATTAGCTTTGAGGAGGGGCACAGATGAAGGGTGATTTGCTTGTCGCTGTGCTGATAGTGGCAATGGGGACATACCTAATGCGTGCATTGCCCCTGGGCTTAATGCTCACCAGGCGAAAAGAACTTACATTTGGAAAAATTAACAGGGGATTGAGCTTAGCAGGTCCTGCATTGATTTCTGCCCTCTTTGTCGTCTCAATTTTTCCATCTCCTCAAGAATTTGTATTAAAAGAGATGTTAATGCGCATGCTTGCCATTACCGCTGTTTATCTGTCTCAGCGCAAGTGGTCGAATTTAGGGGTTGCTGTTATGAGTGGGGTAGTAGTTTATGGCCTGCTGAAAATTTTAATCCAATAGGTTGTAAGTATCTAGTAAATTGTTCAGAACCAAAAATGTCATCTTATTTTTTGTCAGAGTGAACTACAGCAGGACGCTATAGGTGCGCTCAACGTTGTCGAAGTGGATTCTCCACACCTCCTCCTCTGTTAACCTGCCCTCTGCATAGAGCTGCTTTGTAACCCTGGGCACACTCCGCGGAGACACCACAGCTCCCGGGCGGGAGGAATCATCTATATAGTCGGACTCCATGAGGAACCTCGTTCCCTGCTCCAGCGCCGCTGAGATGTTCTTCCTGGTGGCTATGAGCGAGGGCATTATCCCCAGCTCCTCACCCCTATTTATCAGCGGCGGGGAGAAGTGCTTCACAACGCGCTCCCTGCGCAGCCCGGCTCTGTCCGCAAGTTCCGCTATTGCGGTGAAGCCAGCCTCATCTATGCTCTCAGTATGCAGCTGCACAGCGCAGTCAGCATCGCGGGCAAGCTCAAAGGAGTGGAGCATAAGAGCCTCGCAGGCCTCGCGTATCTCCCCTGCCACAGGGTAGTGGGGTCTGCCCACCTCACCTATGGCGAAGGCCCGGCCATCGCACACATGCTGGGCGGCGAGCTCCAGCGCCTTCTCAGCGATTCCCTTTGCCTCCTCAAGGCTCCGGTGCTCTGCCATGAAGTGGAATTCCGCAGGGTGTACGCCGAGCACCGGGAAGGCACGCACCCCAAGCTCGCCAACCTGCTCCGCCAGCTTTATGGTCTCCTCGAAAAGTCTGGCAAAATTCTCCACGCTAACCCCGCTCAGCCCTATATCCTTTGTCAGCTTGGTCACAAGGAATATGTTCTTTCCGCCCTCACGGGCGAACTTTTTAACCGCCTCCAGTCCCTCACCATTTCTGGGGTCAAGATGCATGTGGTCATCTGTGATGGGAAACTCACCCCTGAAAACCGTAGCTTCCTTGCTCAGCACCGCCACCATTTGCTACACCCTGTTCGATGAGGAGCAGCTCCGGGACGCTTCCTGTGCAACCTTCTCCACACCAAGCCTCATTGTGCGCAGTATCTCTTCAAGGTTAACCTGTGTTTCCACGCAGCCATCCCTGAGAAGGGGCACGCCCACCACAGCACAGCTCTTGCGGGAAATCTCATGCATCCCCATATTCAGGTCGCTGTGGCAGGCAACGCCAAGCGCTGCTCTGGGGCGGGTTGCCTTGATTATCCTCTTCACAAAGCTGCCCCCGGGAACTATAAAGAACCTGTAGCCCAGGCGCTCCGCCTCTGCCTTAAGGTCCTTAATTATGCACATCCCGCAGTCCCTGCAGCTTATGCCTGTTTTTGCATCCAGGCGGGCAGGACAGCGTATGTGGCGGATGCACTGAGGAACAACCAGGATACGTTCACTGGGAGGGATGCGTGCAAACTTCTCGCTGTTCAGACGATTCCTTACCTCTATACCGATGGCATCCACAAGCTTCTCGCTCAACCCAAAGGCGCGGGCAATCTTTTTGAACTGCAGATAGAAGGAGTCCATGGTGAAGAGGAGCAGGCGGGGAAGAACCAGCTTCTTCTTTTTAATGAGCAGCCAGCCGAGAATCAGGGATACCAGGAGTAGCGTCAGCAATATCCCCAGTGAAAATACCGCCAGTCTCCCTACAATCTCATAAAAAGAAACCATCATTCCACCGGTTTATTGTTGGCAGGAGATGCTTAAATATTTTACTGGTTTCCCACCCCAACCTTTTTAACCTATTTTCCCCCATATTACTTCGTGGCTGAAGAATTCTCAACCCGCGAAGGGGTGAAGTACCTCCTGTTCATCATAGCCCCGGCTGTGGTAATAGTCATAGCCTCGCTTATGATATCCTCCGGCAAGCTAGGCTTTGGCGCTGGCGTGGTTGCAATCCTCGCCTCCTATGCTGCCATCTACGGAACAGTCAGGAGCTTCAGAAAGAGGTTTCTCTCCGGGTGAGCACCTAATTCTCAACCAGCGATACGAAGATCTCACTGAACAGCTCCTCCTGCCACACATTGATTTTGCGCTGGGCATCGAGGTAGAGAAGGCAGAGCAGTGTCTCAACCACAAGCAGGCGGTTGCTCCTGTCTTCCACCAGGTCGAAAAAGTGGATAACCTCACCCCTAGAGCAGAGGCGCTTAACCCTCTCGTACACCTTATCTATCTTCTTTCTAATACCCTCCTCATCCACCTGAATCACGAGCTTGGGTTTGACACGCGTTCGCGGAAAGTTGCGGCGCAGCATCTCCTCACCAAGGGCGCGCTGCAGGGCATCGATAAGCTCAAAGAGGGTGGTTTTTCGCTCAGTGCGGCGCCGCGCAGGTACAGGTATCGCGGGTATGTCCTCTATGCGCCTCTCCACCTCCTCCGCCTCGGGGGCCTCAAAGTACTCTTCCTCTGCCTCCTCTTCCCCGGGCAAGAGAGATTCGCTCTTCATGCGCAGCAGTATAGCAGCAGCCAGAATAGCGCGCCCGCTTAAACGCAGGTTGAGCTTCTGCATGCGTTTAACCTTCTCAAGGAAGCGCTGCGCTATGTCGGCGATATCTATATCCCAGGGGTCCATCTCCTCACTTATCACCAGGTCCACAAGCATATCCACCGGGTGGATCTCCTCGTAGAGGTCAGATTCCAACATCCTCAAGCTCCACCCCTATAATCTTTGAAACCCCGTCCTCGTTGGTAACTCCGAAGAGCTGATCTGCTGCCACCATCATGCTGTCTCTCAGGCTCACCACTATGAACTGCGCCTCCTTCGACGCCTCCTTAATCATCTCTGATATCTTCTTCACATTGTTGTCATCCAGAAACATGTCTATCTCGTCGAGAATGTAGAAGGGCGCTGGCTGATAGCGCTGAATTGCAAAGAGGAAAGAAAGCGCCGTCAGAGTGCGCTCACCGCCCGAGAGCAGCTCTATGTACTGGGGATTCTTGCCAGGTGGTCTGGCCTGAATCTGCAGCCCGCCCTCCAGCGGGGCTTCCCCATCAAGGATAAGCTCTGCCTCGCCACCCTCGCTCAGGCGGTTGAAGATTCGCCTGAAGTTCATGGCGATGTTCTCAAACACCTCCATGAAAACCACCAGCTTGCGCTGTTCTATCTCCTCCATAAGGCGGAGAATCGCCTCCCGCTCCTCCTCCAGCTTGCGCATTCGAAACTCCAGCCTGTCGTACTTCTCCTTAACCTCCTCATAATCCTCCACGGCGCGCATATTCACAGGCTCCAGCGAGCGTAGCTCTGCCTCCATCTTGGCAATCTCCTTCTCGAGCTCCTCCGTCTCTATGGGTACAAGAAGCTCCACCTCGATGTCTGTGAACTCCTTCAGAGCTTCGGCTAGGCCGTCCTGCCTTGTCTGAAGCTTTGCCTGCTCTATCCTCGCGGCCTCAAGCTTCTTTCTGAGCTTGGCCTCGCGCCGCTGGAGTTCCTCAAGCTTGTGGGTGATAAGCTTTATTGCATGGGAGAAACCTTCTCTGCGCCGCTTCATCTCCTGAAGCTCACGCCTGACCGCCTGCTCGCGCTCCTGAGCCTCCCTCAGCTCTGCCTCAGCACTGCGAAGCTCCCGGCTGAGTTTGCGCTGCACCTCGCGCGCAGCACGTCGCGCAGCGAGAGCATCCAGCAGGTTGCGGCGCAGCGTGGCGGCATTCTTCTCTATAATCTCACCCAGCCTGGAGCGAAGGAAGCGCATCTCACCCCGCAGCGCCTCAAGCTTGCGCTCCTCCTCCAGCATCGCCTTCTCCCTGGTGCGAATTTCCTTCAGCAGCAGCTCTGTCTCACTGCTGCGCAGCTCTTCTTCAAGGGCGCGCTTCTCTTCAGCGAGCTCTGCTGCCTCCTCCCTGAGTCTGCGAAGCTCCGGCTCAAGCTCTCTTCTTCGCCGCTTGACCTCGCGAAGCTGCGCCCTGCGCTCCCTGAGCTCTGCCTCAGCCCCTGCAAGCGCCCGCGACAGCTCCTCCTTCTCTGCCTCAAGCCCTGCTATCCTCGCACTCAGAAGCTCAACCCTCTTCTCTGCCTCCAGCACCTCCCGCGCAAGCGTATCCCTCTTCTCAAGTCCAGCCTCAAGCTCAGCCTCAAGCCTGGCTTTGCGCTGCCGGAGCTCTGAAACCTCACCCTCAAGCTTGGAGATCCTGTTCACAGAAATCTCGAGCCTGGCCCTGCGCCTGTAGTAGCCCCCTGTAATCCTTCCTGAGGCCTCTATGAGGTCGCCCTCCAGGGTCACCATGCGCGTCTTCCCCATCTCCCGCCTCGCAAAAGTCATGTCTTTGACCACAACGGTGTTTCCAAAAACATGAGAAAACGCAGGATAATAGCGCCTGTCGAACTCCACAAGGTCGAGGGCAAAGCCGTAGCTCCGCGAAGCGAGCGCCCTGGCTTCAGGAGTGCTCCTGCGGGGTTTTATCCTGTTCAGCGGAAGGAAGGTTGCCCTGCCTATCCTCTTCTCCTTCAGGTGGCGTATGCACTCCTCGGCAACCTCATCGCTCTCCACCACTATACTTCTGAGCCCCCTGCCAGCGGCCACCTCTATTGCCAGAGCGAACTTCTCATCAACACTGGCGAGCTCTGCAATTGTGCCGTATATGCCGGGCCTGCCTGAGTCGCGCAGCTTGAGCACCGCCTCCACGGCGGCATCACCACTGCTGCGGCGCACCTCCTCAATCGCACGCTGCTTCGCCTTCAGCCGGGAAAGCTCCCCCTGCTTGAACTCAAGCTCGCCCGCTGTGCGCGCAAGCACAGCCTTGAGCTCCTGCAGCTTCTCCGAAGCCTTCGAGGCCTGCTCTCTGTAGCTGGCAAGCTCCCTCTCGCCCTCGGCGAGCTCTCTTCTGCAGCGCTCCAGCTCGGCGCCGACCTCCGCGTACTTCCCCTTTCGCCGCGAGTACTCCTCTTCTGCGCCACTGATGTAGCTGCTGCTCTCCTCCTCCCTATCGGCGAGCAGCGCCTCCTCACGCTCAGCCTTCAGAAGTGCATCCCTAACCCCTTCTAAACGCTGGGCTACGTTGCTCAGGTGCTCGCGCTTTCCAGCACTGTGCTCGTCAACCTCACTGAGCTTTGCATAAAGCCCCTTCACCTCGTCCCTGAGCGCCGCAAGCTCCCTCTCGCCTTCCCTCATCTTTTCCTCAAGCTCCTTCAACCGCGCTTCCCCTGAAACACGCTCCTGGTGAATAGCAAGCATGCCCTTTTTGGCTTCTGCCATCTTCCTGCTCTGCTCTTCTATTTCGTGCTCCACTGCGGCGAGCTTCTCGCGAAGGTAACCCAGTCTGCTCTTCGCCTGCTCCACCCTGCGGAAAACCCCGTAGTGCTCACTCTCCTCCTTCACCGCTATCTCGCGGTTTATGCGCTCCATCTGCTCCTTCTTAACCTGCTTCTTGAGGCTGAGTATCTCTGCATGGCGCGCTATTCGTGCAAGCCCGGCTTCGCCTTCGCTGAGCTGCTCCTCAAGCTCCTCCAGCCTCTCCTGTATCTCCAGATATTTGGAGTTCAGCACCAGCGCCTTGCTCCGCCTCACCTGCTTGCTCAGCTGCTCGTGACGAAGCGCAGCCTCGCGCTCTCTGGCGAGCTTCTCGAGCTGTGCGCTGACCTCGCGGAAAACATCACCGGCACGGGTGAGGTTCCCCTGCACCTTCTCCAGCTCGCGCATCGCCTTCCCTTTCTTCTCGTCGTAGTCAGCTATACCCGCGATTTCGTCGATAATCCTGCGCCTCTCCACAGCGTTCATCTCTATTATGCGCGTTATATCCCCCTGAAGGATTATGTTGTGGCCGTTGGGCCTAATATTCGAGTAGCGAAGCAGGTCAAGAATCTCCGCCCGCGAAACCCGCTTTCCATTGAGTCTGTAAACGCTGTTGCCATTCAAATCGATGCTGCGGGTTATCTTCACCTCCCGTGTAGCTACGGGAAGCTCTCTGCCGGAGTTGTTGAAGTACAGGCTAACCTCCGCCTCCTTTGCGGGTTCGCCCTTCTTGCCGCCGTTAAATATAAGATCAGAGAAACGCTCGGCGCGCAGGCTCTTGGCACTGCTCCTGCCAAGCACAAAGCATACTGCATCCACGATGTTGCTCTTCCCGGAGCCGTTCGGTCCGACGATGGCGGTAAATCCCTGTGGAATCGGCAGACTAACCCGCCTGAAGGATTTGAAGTTCCTCAGGGTTATCTTTGTTATGTGTATCACGGGTGCACCTCTTTAGAGCAGCAAAATTCTTTTCCCCGGGGTATTAATAGTTTATTACTCTAACGGACTTTTAAATCTTTTGATATAATTTTATTAACCTTTTAAGCCTTTTATATGCTAAAAAATTAATCATGCATGCGCAGTGCTGTATATAACGATGCCCCGGTTAAAATTCCTAACCACTTTGCTTTTGGTGTTTTATTGTAGTATGTGAAGTTTCCGCCAGGTTAAACATGGATAAGAGCAGGCTTCTGGCGGTGAGCTTGATGAGCAGCTTTCTTACTGCTCTGCTAATCTTTGGGCTTCTCTATCAAACAGGAGTTCTCCCCAGGGAGGGGAGCTATACCCTGATAATCTACGGCGATGACCCTAAAAACCTCTCTGTGCCCAGGGGAATTGATGAGGTGAACCTCATCTTTGTGAATGGCACGCTGATGCAGGAGGAGGTGGTCACACGCATATTCGAGGAAACCCTCCCCAGTGTGGTGCACATCACCACAGAGCGAAATACAACAGGATTCTCGCATCCGGTGCCTATAGAGGGCACGGGTACAGGGATAATTGTCCGGGAGGACGGGTACATCCTGACAAACGACCACGTGGTGAGCAATGCGAGCAGTATAATTGTGGTGCTTCACACCGGCGAGGAGTACGCAGCAGAGCTGGTGGGCACGGACCCGATGACCGACATCGCCGTGATTAAGATTTCAGCACAGAACCTCAAGCCCGCGAAGCTGGGTGACTCCTCGCAGCTCAAGCCCGGGCAGCTCGCCATAGCCATAGGCAACCCCTTCCGCTTTGACAACACCGTCACCGTTGGGGTGATAAGCGCCCTAAACAGAACCATCGAAGCAAGTAAGGGTTATAAGATACGCAACATAATCCAGACGGATGCGGCTATCAACCCGGGCAACAGTGGCGGACCTCTGATAAACTCCCGCGGCGAGGTTATAGGCATAAACTCTGCCATATTTTCAACCAGCGAGGGATTTCAGGGCATAGGATTTGCGATACCTATAAACACGGCTAAAGAGGTTGCGAAGAGCATTATTGAGAAGGGGAAGGTTATCCGCCCCTGGATGGGCATCACTGGCGTGGATTTAACGCCCCAGCTGGCGGAGAAGCTCAACCTCAGCATAACCCAAGGAGCGATTGTAATAGATGTTACCCCCGGCTCGCCGGCGGAGGAGGCAGGCCTGCGGGGAAGCGAGGGCATTCCCGGCGAGAAGGATTTCAGGCTGGGGGATATAATCGTGGAGATGGCTGGCATGCCGATTAGGAACATGGACGATGTGATCAACGGGGTGCTCATGCACAGCATCGGCGATACCATCGAGGTAAAGTACTACCGCGATGGGGAGCTGCGCACAGCCTATATTACCCTGGGTGAGCGTCCGAAGGACCTTTAGCGCCACCTCTTCTGGTACTTTTTAAGAAATTCATACGTCCTCGTACCCGAGCCGTGATGCATAAACTCGCGTATGTCCTCTACAGTGTCTATGTCCAGTGAAAGATAGAAGGAGTCGTACACCTTCACGGGTACGCCCAGCCCTGAGGCTACGCGCTGAATGTCAACGAAGCTGCTCCCTGTGAACACCTCCGGGATGACATCTGGAGGGCGGCGGTATATTATCCCCACACCACCTTTCCGCGCTGGAGAGATAACCAGCGGGTGCCTTTTCCCGAGGCTCAGAACCTCTTCCACATGGTGCCTTTTTATCAGCGGCGCATCAGCAGGCACAAACAGCGTTTCCTCTGCTCCGCGAGACATCGCATAGGAATTGCCCCTTCTCACCGCCTCAGTCAGACCGAGCTTCTCCTCCTCAAGTATGAGCTCAAAGTCCCTGCGCACATATTCTTTTAAGTTTGTGGGACTTACAACTATCGGCTTTACGACGCCTTCAAGGGCATCAAGCACATCCTCGAGCATGCACAGCAGAAGCTCGCCCCTTTCCTGCTGAGAGAGCACGTCGCTCAGCCTTGTTTTGGCCTGCGTCAGCTCATTTACCGGGATTATCGCAAATGCCTGCACGGGGTTAAGGGTGAGGTTTTGGGATAAATATTTTTCTGTAAGGTCATATGGTGCTGTCAAGTTTAGGATTTAACCACCCTCAGCAGATTGCAGAATCTTTCGAACTCTGTTTCTCCAGCTACTGGGTCGGGAGGTTCACCCAGAGTTTGGTGCACCCTTGCGTGGTTGTAGAACAGGCCGAAGAGCCGCAGGAAGTTAGACACGTGCTCTGGCTTACCGCACCTGCACGGAAGTACTTGTCAAAGACTCTGATTCTGTCTTTGATCGTCTCTATTATGCGCTTCACGTAGTTCCTTATCCCGCCGCTAATAACCTCGTGCTCCAGCTCAAGGGTTTTAGCAGGCCAGGGGTACCACTCGTTTAAAGCCCGAAGCATCGCCGTTACGCCATTTTTCTTCATGATTGCTAAGCCGTCAGCATACAGAAGGAGCTTGGCAGAATGCAAGCCAGCAAAAGTTTTAAGTATGAATGAGAGGTAATTTCTTATCCGAACGCTGAATTGGGATTCTTTTATGCTCATGCTTGAAATAAGATGACCCGGCAGCCATTTATAACTTATCAAATGGTATTCAGATTCACAAAAGGTCTGTCTGTTAAGAATAGTGGCGAAAATCTTATATATGCCTAAAGCTCATTAAAAAGACTATATTTGGATGTGTAAAAATGGGGTATCTCGATTTAAGCTACAAGCCCGGAGAAGACGAGGTAATATGCAAGTTCTATGTTGAACCCTCGGATGACACAACGCTGGAAGAAGTCCTAGACCAGCTCCCAGCTGAATCTTCGATAGGAACATGGACAGATGTAGCAACGATGGAACCAAGCATTGTAGAAAGCCTTGCCGCGCACACCTTTAGGGTGGAGGGAAACGTCGTCTATGTCTCTTACCCCTATGAAGCCTTCGAGCACCGCAACATAAGCCAAATACTCTCCAGCATCGCGGGTAACATCTTCGGAGTTAAAGTCATAAAGCACCTCAGACTTCTGGACGTGAGCTTCCCCAAAAGGCTTCTCCGGCACTATCCAGGTCCTGCCTTCGGCATAGAAGGGATTAGAGGGCTCCTCAGAGTGCAGGACAGGCCCCTCCTCGGAACAATAATAAAGCCCAAAATGGGGCTTTCCCCGGAGAAACACGCCCTCGTAGCCTTTAACGCTTGGATAGGCGGCTGCGACATAGTGAAGGACGACGAGAACCTTACGGACCAGGGCTTCAACCCCTTCAAGAAAAGGGTTGTGCTCACCCTTGAAAAGAGGGAAAAGGCTGAAAGGGAAACAGGGGAGAGAAAGGTTTACATGGCCAACATCACCGCTCCAACCATCGATGAGATGTTTGAGAGACTGGAGTTCGTGAAGGACAACGGCGGGGAGTACGTCATGCTAGACGTGGTCATCGCCGGCTTTACGGCTGTGCAAACCTTGAGGAGTAAAAACCCGGGGGTTGTGCTCCATGCCCACAGAGCCATGCACGCTGCCCTAACGAGGAATCCGAAGCACGGGATACACATGGCAGTGCTGTCTAAGGTTTACCGGATGCTCGGCATGGATCAGCTGCACATAGGTACGATCGTTGGAAAAATGGAATCCCCAAGAAGAGATGTCCTCGCCTGCAGGGATATCCTCACCCTTAAAAAGGTACCTGAGACGCCCTACACTCTAGGGCAGGAGTGGGGGGATATAAAGCCGACATTTCCAGTGGCTTCAGGAGGCCTGCACCCTGGGCACGTCCCTGCCCTCATAGAAGCCTTCGGCAGGGATGTGATAATCCAGATGGGCGGCGGAGTACACGGACATCCTGGGGGAACAATAGCGGGAGCCAGGGCTGCGAGGGCAGCGATAGACGCAGTAGTTGAGGGCGTGCCCCTTGCGGAACATAAAAGCAGAGAACTTCAGGAGGCGCTGGAGAAGTTTTCGAAATCATGAAGACCTGTTTTTGAGGGTTGGTCCTCGCCGACCGAGTGAGAGGAAAATTAGAGTCGCTGCCGGGATTATAAGGAAGGGCGGCCTAGTTGCCTTCCCCACGGAAACGGTCTATGGGCTGGGAGCGAATGCCCTAGACGCAGAGGCGGTTAACAAAATCTACGAGGCAAAGGGACGACCCTTGGACAACCCTCTGATAGTGCATATCGCTCGAGAGGATGAGCTAAAAAGCCTTGCTAGAGAGATACCGGCCGAGGCTGAGGTATTAATTGAAAAGTTCTGGCCGGGTCCGCTGACCTTGGTTCTGAGAAAGCGTGAAGTTGTTCCAAAGGCTACAACCGCGGGCTTGGGTACGGTGGCTGTGAGAATGCCGAGCAATAAGATTGCATTGGCTTTGATTTCCGCCTCAGGCGTTCCAATAGCTGCGCCAAGCGCGAACATCTCTGAAAAGCCAAGTCCGACCAAGGCCGAGCACGTTTTAAGGGACTTAAACGGGAAAATACATGCTATCATCGACGGAGGCGCTGCAACGGTGGGGGTGGAGTCCACTGTGCTGAATTTAACTGCACCGGTTCCCACTGTTTTGAGGCCCGGCGGAGTTACCTTTGAAGAGCTTCAAGGGGTTTTAGGGGAAGTTAAACTGCATCCCGCTGTTGACGCAGAGGTTGAAGCGGAGGGAAAAATTCTCTCTCCTGGGATGAAGTACCGCCACTATGCCCCGGAGGCCGAGCTAATATTAGTTGAAGGATGTTCTGATGCGGTTATAAAAAGGGTTCAGGAGCTTGCGGATGAGCTGCGGGGGTCTGGAAAAAAGGTGGGAATCATGGCATCCAAAGAAAGTGCAGCGGAGTACGAGGCAGATGTTATTGAGGTTGTCGGAAGTCGGGGAGACTTAACCGGTGTCGCAAGGAATTTGTTTGGAACCCTTAGAAAACTTGACGAGGAGGGAGCAGACGTAATAATTGCAGAGGGATTCGAAACGAGAGATTTGGGCCTAGTTATAGTGAACAGGCTTAGAAAGGCAGCCAGTCGGCGGGAGCAAATATCCGGGTTTGAGGCTAATGAAAAGGAGTAGTCTAATCGGTATTGCATTATTAATTCTGGCGGGTATTACTGTCTGGATACAAGACCTGAATGAAGCATATCGGAAGCATACGATGTCCTGCCAGATAGCATACTGGATTTCAAGCTGATTCAGAAACAAACAGGCAGAGAAGCGGTCGCCGAGATAAAGCGCCTTCATCCCATAGACTTCGAGATTGAATATCGGTCTCCGAATCTGAAGAAAGAGCACAGGAACTCCTTGATTTGATGAATGAAAACATACGAAATTCCAGGATTTTCTTTAATTTCAGTAACGAGATGATCAGGGGCAGCGTAGTCTACCGGGTTGACAGGATGGGCATGGATCATTATTACTACACGCATAGGGAAAGGGTGATATGTATTGCAACAGATGATGAAAATTCAAGGAGGATCGTAGAGGAGTACATGTCCTATCCGGGTGAAGGTCAACGATAAACTCCCGGACAGGGAGTAAGGAAATTTTCCTTATTGCCCGTCTTTCTTCTCGATTTCCTGCCCGCCTAATTCTGCATGATCACCCTCGAACTCGATGTTCTTTTCCACTTGCTCTCTTGTCAAACCCGTCCTTTCCATTATTGCAGAAATTATCTCTTTCCTGTCAGTGGTATTCAACGTGAACTTTTCTTCGGTTTCGTTGATTTCTACCTCTACTTTTGCCACACCCTCTTCTATTTCAACCTCTATTTCAATTTTCTCTTCTGACTCCTCGACCTCGAATTCAATAACACTCTCTATCTCTGCCGCAGTAAGCCCTGTTCTGCTCGCTATCTCAGCAATTATCTCCGTCCTGTCCGTAGTAGCCAATACGAACTTCGTCTCTTCGTCGTTTATCTCCACCTCTACCTTGGTGACGCCGCCTTCGATTTCCACCTCTATCTCCAGCTCCCTCTCCTCCCCCTTCTCCAAGGCTTCTTCTTTTCTTTCTAATAAAACATCGGCCAACGCCAAGAGATTTTTAGCTTCCCTTAGCCTGGCTACCGCGGTGGATGTATCGCCCTGTTCAGCAGCCTTCACCGCTTCCTCCAGCTTTGCTTTGGCCTGCTCCAGGTAGCTCCTGATCTCAGAAGCATTTACCCCCTTGTTCTCAGCTTTTAATATGTCCTCCTCTTGCTCGATGATATCTTCCCTAAGTTCTCCTATCTTCTCTGTGATTTTTTCCTCCAGCTCTTTCTGTTCCTCGCGGCTCTCCTCCAAGTACTCAACTACCTCCTCAGCTATGTCTTTGGCGTTATCCGCCAAGCGCTCTGCCGCTATTGCTAGGCCGAAGGCTTCGCCGTATCTGCCTTCATTGTAAGCAGCCTCTGCCCTTCCTAAGTGTTCCCTCGCGTTGTTTAACAGCTCGATTGCAGCGTTAGCTGTCGCGTTGAGACCGGCTATCTCCTCATCTGCCTCAAGGATCTCTTCCTTGGCATCTTCTATTTGCTCAAGGGCGCGTCTCGCATTGTCTACGCTTATGAAGCGCAGTCCGCCCACGTCGTCATTTATGTCGTCTTTTATCTCTTGGGTGTCCATGTTCGGAGATTCTTCAATTTCCAGAAGAGAGATGTTCGCGTTTTCGAGGGCCTTTTGCACCTCCCACGGAACTTTGGCGGAGCTCACGAAGATTACTATCGTGCCTTTGGCCGTCGCCTTCGCAAGGGCCTTCTTGATGCCTTCTTTATCGGAGCCATATGCAGCTACTGCCTCTTTACCCTTAAAGTCGTCCCTGAAGAAATCCAGAACCCTTGCAGCGGTGGCATACCTGTCCTTTCCAGCCACCCTCACAGTATTCGTGAACTCCAGCAAAGCCGTTTCATAAGCTGAAGGCACGGCAGCCGGGCCGCCTATTATGAGAACCTCCCCTGGATTGAGTCCCTGGATTTGGTCCACTACACCCGGATCGAACTTGCCCCATGGGGTTAGAACGATTTTCATCCCTTTCACGTTTTCAACCGCCTCGGCCACGGCGGAGTCAGCCTCATTGTCTGAGACTAGAATTACCCTACTCTCGGATTGTGCCGCAGTTAATCCCACACCGGCGAGCATAAAAAGCGCGATTAATGGAAAAACCCATATCCTGTTCATAGTAAAAACCTTCATGATTAGATACTTTTTGATTTTTGAGCTTTAGGCATATATAAGATTTTCGCCCCTATCATCCTGTGAAGGTTTTTCCAGACTCCATTGCATGTTTTCTGGATTGTAAGCGCTGTAAACCCTTCTGAAGGCGCTGCTTGACCTTATCAAGCCAAGTTCTCCCAGTTTGTAGGCGGTGAGGACATTGAGCAGGTGCAGGACCTCTCCCATGCCTATGAAGACCTGGGCCCATCCCTTCCCCTTGTTGGGCATCAAAGTAAGCCCGTAGTTGGAGTCGAGGCAGTATCGCCTCTCTATCGCGGTTCTGGCGTTATGGAGCTTATCCAAGTAGGGCCATAGCCTAGGTATGTACTCCCCCCGGAAGCGCCTGCCACGGGGCGTAAGCACCACCTCGCCCACGGCGACCTCTGTTAAGAAACTTCACAGACTCTTAGCAATATTTGATATCATCTTCTGGTACCCCAACCACAAGTGGTAGTAAGGTATTTATATCAGGATGTTTATGTCATGGCAGCAACTTAAAAAAATAAAAGGAGGGGTTGTAGAATGGGATGTAAAACTGTAACCTACCATGGGGTTACATCTAGCGTGTTTGAGTGTCTTAAGGAAAAGCTGGAAAAGGCGGGTATCCACGTTCCACCCGGGGACAGCGGTGAAATCTCAGGCCACGGCATTACAGCAGATTTTAGCTGGAATGAGGGAGCGGCAACTCTGTCCATAACAATAAAGAAGCTGCCCTGGTATGTTAGCTGTGGTGTGGCAACCGGAAAAATACACGACGAGATACACGCATGTGGCGGGGATTAATTTTTAAACCCCGTCCACCCAATACCCCTAGAATTAAGAGTCATTTTTTTTAATATCAACCTTTTTAATATTGATATGGCTGTGATGTGTCCAGACGGGTTATCCGAACATGTTCGGAATAAAGGTATTAAATTAGGTATGCCTAACTAAATAATGGTGATAGCAATGGTAGATGAAGCTAGGGTAATTGAGAAGCTGAAGAGCGTTATAGACCCCCACACAGGACAGAGTGTCTATGACATGGGACTCATCGAAGACCTTCGGGTAAACGATGGCGAAGTCTCCCTCAAGTTCAAACCTTCCTCGCCCTTCTGTCCCCTCGGTGTGCAGCTGGCGACGAGCATCAAGACTGCCCTCAAAGAAGTTGCAGATAAGGTTGATATTACAGTGGTAGGGTATATTAATGAGGAGGAGTTAAATAGACAGCTGAGGGAGGTGTAGCATGGAGACCCTCGATGTAAGAACATTGCCTCATGGCGAGAGACCTCAGCTTATATTCAAAAAGCTTGAAGAGCTGGGAGAGCTTGAGATACTGGTGGAGGTGAAGCCTGTGCCAGTGATAACAATGCTGGAGGGCAGGGGTTACGTCTGTGAGGCAGAGCAGGTGGGCGACGCCTGGCGGGTCAGGATAAGGAAGAAGCAGGGATAAGCATGAGGAGAATGCTTAAGCTCCTGCCAATAAGGTTTTTTGGCGCCGCCCTTATCTACCTTATTGCTGGCGTTGCCCTAGGAACCCTCGACACCCTGGGCTACGGGAGCTTCAAGTCCGTCCACTCCCACCTGCTAGCGGGTGCCTTCTTTACCATGGTGATAATGGGCGCAATGTACCAGCTCCTTCCCACCATTATAGGGGCTGGAATAAGGCATCCCAGGCTCGCGGAGCTCACCTTCTTGCTTGCAAATCTGGGCTTTATATCCCTTGCCTACGCCTTCATAAGCAACTACAGCTTCCTCAAGGTTGCCGGCTTTATCGCCTTCTTAGCCTTCCTGCTGTTTGCCTTCGAAATATTTGCCACTGCGCTCAGCGTGAAGGACTTCCACAGGCGAAGCATAGCTGTGTGGTTCTTCCTTGCGGCGGTGGTTTACCTCCTTGTGGGCTCTGGCTATGCCCTGGCCGGGATCCTGGGATTAACAAGCCTCAATGTGCAGCAGCACGCCCATATACTGACCCTCGGCTTCGTGGCGATGACCAACTTCGGCGGGCTCTATGAGCTCTTCCCGATGCTCTCTCTTAAAAAGCTGTACTCCCGCAGACTCGGCGAGGCCCACTTCTTCATTGCCAATATCGCCGCGGTGGGCATGTTCCTTGGCTTTCCCGAGCGGGGCAGCCTCTTCATCCTCTCCTCACTGCTCTTCCTGGTGGGCTTCTACCTCTTTGCCTACAACC
>NZ_JBPMGE010000083.1:0-10441 GCF_054014795.1 Candidatus Pyrohabitans sp.
GCTGAAGTGAATGTCCTACAGTCTTTTTCTATCCAGAGAGTTTGAAAAGCAGTATTCAAAACTTGATGGTAAAACACAGGCGCGCATCATTTCAAAACTGACCGAGATAGAGGAAGCCCCGCACCACACAGGCAAGCCGTTGAAACACAATCTCAAGGGGATTTGGTCTGCAAGGGCGGGGAAGCACAGGATTCTTTACTTGATTGACGAAAAAAAGCGAAGAATAAACGTTATCACTGTCAAACCCAGAAAATACGCATATAAGAACAGGTAATTATGCGAGAAAGACGAGGACAAGAGATTTAGGTACTGCAAGGAGATTTACGGCGAATATCTTTTTCCTGTGATATTTCAGCAGCGCCCAGACATCATAATAATCCTGCTTTTTTCCCTGGAGGAGAGAACGCAGTCCGCAAACGGCCCTATGTAGTATATCTTCGCCCGCAGCACTCAGGGTTCACATGAACAGATTTAATTTCAAAAGCCACTCCGCTTTCTGACGCCTTCTTATTGATGTTTCCCAGAAGGGACTTAATCTCTTTCCGGATCTGGCATTGAAGTCTAAATCCTCTGAAAACCTCCAGGTCGGGAAATATTTGCAAATCCCCTTTTGTCATGAAAATTACCTTTCAGGTAATTATTGTTACATTAAATATTAATATTTGATACCTGCCAAGGACAGCTCAAGGGGAAAAGCCGGATGAATTATTTCCGTCCAAAAGAATTTATGGACTTTGTAGATACAGCCATCAACGAAAAAGATTTGAAAATATTAATATGAGGTAGCACAACAATAAAAGCTGAGGATGATATTCTGGGTGTATGGGAACACCATCATAAAGTAGGTGATGTGATGCTGGACTTTCGCCCTCATCTGAGCATAAATGAAGACGGGCACCTCGCTCTCGGCGGTGCTGACCTGGTGGAGCTTGCCGAAGAGTACGGCACACCGCTCTATGTGTACGACGAGCAGCGCATTCGCGAACGCTACCGCGATTTCCGCAATGCCTTTCTCAAAACCTACGGCGACGTGGAGGTGTGCTACGCCTACAAAGCAAACACCTCCCTCGCCATACTCCACATTCTGCGCAGCGAGGGTGCAGGCGCAGACATACTGAGCGAAGGCGAGCTATACCTTGCGCTAAAGACGGGTTTGCCCGGTGATAAGATTATCTTTACCGGAAACAACAAGAGCGACCGAGAGCTGGAGCGCGCTGTGGAAGCCGGGGTAACAGTAAATCTTGATTCGCTCCACGAGCTTGATAGGTTGATTGAGATAGTGGAGGCTGAGAAGGCTGAAGCGAGAGTGTCCTTCAGGGTAAACCCGGAGGTGTCGCCTGAGACGCATCCCCACCTCGCCACGGGTTTGAGGGAGAGCAAGTTCGGCATCCACGAAGAATTTGTGCTCAAAGCGTATGAACGGGCGCTGCGCTGCTCCCGTTTGAACATCACAGGGATACACATGCACATAGGCTCACAGATTACCAGCACCGACCCCTACGTTGAAGCCACGCGCAGGCTCTTTGACATGGTGGGCAGGCTCAAGAGAGAGCTCGGAATAGAGCTGGAGTTCGCTGACCTGGGCGGAGGGGTTGGAATACGCTACTCCAGTGAGCAGCCATATATAACCCCTGCACAGCTGGCAGAGGCCATAGTGCCTGTAATTGAGGAGAAGTTGGCTGAGCATTCACTGAGAAAACCCAGGCTGCTTTTTGAGCCCGGGCGCTACATCGTGGGCGACGCCGGGGTAATGCTGGCACGGGTTTACACCCTAAAGCGTACACCCTACAAAAAGTTCATAGGCTGCGACGCGGGCTTTAACATCCTCCTGAGGCCTGTGATGTACGGCGCCTACCATGAGGTTGTGGTGGCAAATAAGGCTTCACAGGCACCGAAAGAGGAGGTTACAATCGCAGGCAACCTGTGTGAGAGCGGCGACCTCCTCGCAAAGGACAGGATGCTGCCAGAGATGGAGAAGGGCGATGTGCTCGCATTCCTCGACGCCGGCGCATATGGCTTTGTCATGGCCTCACAGTACAACTCCCGCCCGCGCTGCGCCGAGGTGCTGGTGAACAGGGGCAAAGCTGAGCTCATACGCCATGCAGAGGATTTTGAGGACCTGGTCGCAAAGCAGGTGGTGCCCGAAAGGCTGAAGAAATAAGCTGGCGTTTTCTGTTCTCCCTCCTAACAGCGCTTGGGAAATTATATATCTCAGCCGTGCCCAGAACTATAAAAAATGAAACGCGGAGAGTGATTTTCATCGCTGTCGACGAGGCTACACTAAGGCGGTTGCAGTGGCTCATAGAGGAGAAGGAATGGGAGGAGTTTGAACGCGAGATATCAAAGCTCCACCCTTACGACCTGAGCGAGTTTGTGCAGGACCTGAAGGAGGAGCAGCGCCGCCAGGTTCTGACGCGGCTCCCGCCAAGGCTTGTGGCTGAATTTTTACCTGAGCTTCGGGATGAGATGCAGGCGGAGCTTTTGGAGCTTTTGCCGCCTCGTGCCGCGGCTGAGCTTATCCTCCACCTGCAGCCGGATGAACGTGCCGACGTGCTGGCGCTTTTGAGCAGGGAGGTAAGGCAGGGAATAATGAAGTACCTCCCAGCAAAGCTCAGACGCGAAGCCCGTGCACTGCTGCGCCACCCCAGCGACACCGCGGGGGGATTGATGACAACCCGCGTGCTGGCGCTGCCCAAGGACATCACAGTGGAGGAGGCGATTAAGTTCATACGGGAGCACGCCAGCGAATATGAGACCATCTACTATCTCTACGTGAAGGACGAGAAGGACAGGCTTGTAGGGGTGCTCTCACTTCGCGAGCTGGTGCTTGCCCCCGGGAAGCGAAAGCTTGGCGAGGTGATGAATCCCGACGTAATAGCAGTTCCTCTGGGCATGGACCAGGAGGAGGTTGCCAAAATCGTCGCCGACTATGACCTAGCCGCCGTGCCCGTGGTTGACAGCGAGAACAGACTGGTTGGCCTCGTAACCATAGACGATGTGGTGGATGTCATCGAGGAGGAGATAGTGGAGGACATGGGTCAGCTTGCAGGTACCGGCGTTAGCATGGACAGGCTTATAGAAGCTCCGGCGCTGGAGGTTGTGAAGGCTCGCCTGCCATGGCTCCTGGTTGCCCTTATCGGCGATGGCCTGGTGGCGGCAAGCATCCTCAAGCGCTTCGAGGAAACCCTTGCATCTGTGGTGGCCCTCTCCCTCTTTGTGCCCGCGATAATGACCATGGGTGGAAATGTGGGTTTGCAGACCTCCACAATATTCATCCGCGGTCTCGCAACAAAGGAAATCTCCGACAGGATGCGCTATCTCCTGCGGGAGATTAAGATAGGTGTAACAATGGCACTGCTCGCAGGTGCGGGTGTGGCTGCATTTGGTCAGATTATCGTCGGCAAGCCTGCGATAGGTATGATTGTGGGTATCGCCATGTTCTGTGCCATGAGCCTGGCGAGTATCATGGGCGTGATTATACCCTGGATTTTTGAAAAGCTGAAGATAGACCCTGCCATAGCGAGCGGCCCCTTTATGACCACCACCCAGGACATCACCGGTTTGGTGGTTTACTTCACCCTCGCCTCTGTGCTGCTTCAGCATCTGGTATGAAATTCGCAATTAGATTTTTATCCTATTAAAAAGAAAGATATTACCAGGAGGGATACATGTGAAGGTTGGGGATTTAATGACCACGGGGGTTGTTACTGTCGAGGAAGATGCCACTCTTGCAGAGGCTGCGACCAAGATGAGGGAGGCCAACGTGGGGGTGGTGCTTATAACAAGGGATGGGAAGCTTTCAGGGATTCTTGTAGATAGAGCCATTGTTATAAGGGGCGTCGCCAATGGCAGGGACGTCAACACAACACAGGTCAGGGAGATAATGACACCAGACCCAAAGACAGCCACCCCGGATATGGATGTCTCAAAGGCTGCAAAGATTATGGCTGAGGGAAAGTTCAGACGACTGCCGGTGGTGGAAGGAGGTGAGATTAGAGGAATCATCTCCATCTCAGACATCGCACATTATGCAAAATTTTTAACCAGCTGGATTTTTGAGGAGATATCAAAAGCAAGAAAGAAGGAACTTTTTATGAAGTAAGGAGAACCTAGCCCAAGCCCCAGAGAGCTCCTGAAGACTGTGGGGCCAGGAAGCTTCTGGGTTAGAGAAGAAAAGGTTTTTAATGTTGCATGTAGAATAGTGAAAGAAAGTGGGTGCTTTAAATGAGGATGACGGGTGCTGAGGCAATAGTCAAGGCTCTGGAAAGGGAAGGCGTTGAGGTGATGTTCGGCATCCCCGGCGGTGCATCGATTCCCCTCTATGATGAGCTCTACGACGCCAGTATAAGACACATACTCACGCGTCATGAGCAGGGGGCAACGCACGCTGCCGACGGCTATGCGAGGGTCCTGGGCAAGGCGGGCGTGTGTAGCGCCACCTCAGGACCTGGGGCAACGAACCTCACGACGGGAATAGCCAATGCATACATGGACTCCTCGCCCATCGTAGCCTTTACAGGTCAGGTGGCGACACCCTTTATAGGCAAAGACGCCTTCCAGGAGACAGATATTGTAGGTATAACAATGCCGATAACAAAGCACAACTTTCAGATTCGCGATGTTGCAGAGATACCGGAGGTTATTAAGAAGGCGTTCCATATTGCACAGACAGGCAGACCTGGTCCGGTTCTCATAGACCTGCCCAAGGACATGCAGGAGGGCGAGGCAGATATTGAGTTCCCTGATAAGGTTGAAATAGTCGGGTATAAGCCCACCTATGAGGGACATCCGAGGCAGATAAAGGCCGCGGCAAAGGCCATACTCGAGGCTGAGAGACCTGTAATACTCGCCGGCGGGGGAGTGATAATCTCAGGAGCTTCGGCGGAGCTTTTGGAGCTCGCCGAGCTCATTATGGCGCCCGTCGTAACAACGCTAATGGGCAAGGGAAGCTTTCCGGAATCACATCCCCTCGCCATTGGCGTGCTTGGAATGCACGGGCGCAAGGTGGCGAACTATGCGGTTACCGACGCGGACCTGCTCATCGCCATAGGCACGCGCTTTAGCGACAGGAGCACGGGCATGGTGAGCTGCTTCGCCCCGGAGGCAAGGGTAATCCACATAGACATAGACCCCGCGGAGATAGGCAAGAATGTGCGCGCAGACATACCCGTGGTGGGCGATGCAAGGCATGTGCTCAGACAGCTTATCCGCGTGCTCAGGAAGATGCTCACTCAGGCCAGGACCAGAGCATGGGTGGAGAAGGTCAAGCAATGGAAGAAGGAGTTCAACCCGCGTATGGATTACGAGGACGTGCCCCTGAAGCCGCACCGCGTTATAAAGGAGATAATGGACTTTCTGAGCGAGGATGACATAGTCACCACAGAGGTGGGGCAGTGTCAGATGTGGGCTCATCACTACCTGGGCAGAACAAAGCCGAGAACCTTCATATCCTCAGGTGGACTGGGCACAATGGGCTTCGGCTTCCCGGCGGCGATGGGGGCCAAGGTGGCGAGGCCTGAGGCCAAAGTTATAGACATCGCCGGCGATGGGAGCTTTCTCATGAACATCCAGGAGCTTGCCACTGTGGTGGAGAACAACATCAACGTGGTCGTTGGCGTCTTTGACAACCGCTTTCTGGGCATGGTGCGCCAGTGGCAGGAGCTGTTCTACGACAGGCGATATTCTGCAGTTAACCTTGGAGATTCGCCGGACTTTGTGAAGGTGGCAGAGGCCTTCGGAGCGCTTGGCTTGCGTGTGGAGAAGCCGGGGGAGATACGTGATGCGCTCACCGAGGCCTTCGACGCCGGGAAACCAGCGGTGATAGACTTCATCATAGACCGCGAATGCAACATCTTCCCCATGGTACCGCCCGGCAGGTGCCTCAAGGACATTATTGAGTAGGTGGTGAAAATGCGAGAAACCCACTACATTGTCGCCCTCGTGGAGGACCGCCCCGGGGTTATGCAGCGCGTCTCGGGCCTGCTGAGAAAGCGCAATTTCAACATAGACAGCATCTCAGTGGGTCCAACAGAGGTACCCGGAATCTCGCGAATTACAATGACTGTGCGCGGGGATAGAGTTACTCTGGAACAGGTGATGAAGCAGCTCAACAAGCTCATAGAGGTTGTCAAGGTAAGTGAGCTCAACCCCAGGAAGAGTGTTATACGGGAGCTGGCGCTTATCAAGGTCAGTGTGAAGAATGAGGGTGCACGTGCCGAGGTGGTGCAGTACGCCAACATCTTCCGGGGACGCATAGTGGACGTCGCAAGACAGAGCATGGTGATAGAGATAACAGGCGATGAGGACAAGATAGGCGCCTTCATTGAACTCATGCGGGGTTATGGGATAAAAGAGATTGCGCGCACTGGTAAGACGATAATGGCCAGAGGCGCAAAGAGTGTGAAGGTGAGGGAGTAGATATGGCACAGGAGAAGCGCAGGTTCCCTGCAAAGCAGGTTGAGATAGGGAACATAACAGGTGAGGAGTTTCGTGTGCGGGTGCTGGGCACAATAGTCGACTGCGACGAGACCAGCGGTACAGCACTTATAGACGACGGCACGGGCAGGGCTGTGCTTCTCTTTGCTGACCCCGAGCTCTTCGCCCGGGCGGTGGAGGGAAAGCGGGTCAGGGTTCTGGGAAAGGTGCGCGTAGGCGAGGCGGTGGAGATAGAGGTTGAGGTTATACAGGATATGAGCAGGCTGGATGTAAGCCTTTATGAACAGGTGAAGTACGCTGTAGAGAAGCTTAAAAGTTGATAAGGAGGAGAGAAGATGAAGGCAACGTTAGCCGACCCGAAAATTTTGAAGTCGAGTATAGATGCGATATCCAACATGATAGATGAGGCGAGTATTGTGGCTAATCCCGATGGTCTTGCCCTGCGCGCCATGGACCCGGCGCATGTGGCGCTTGTGGACTTCAAGATGGAGAAGGATGCCTTTGAGGAGTATGATGTTCACGAGATGCTCACCCTGGGCATAGACCTGGACAGGCTGAACACAATATTAAAACGCGCCGGAAGTAGCGACAGGATTGAGCTCTCAGTCAGCGACGATGGGAGTGCGCTGAGAATTACAATCCGCAACTCCGCAACGCGAAGGTTTGACCTCCCGCTCATAGATGTGGGCGAGGAGGAGCTGCGCGTCCCCCAGCTTGAGTTTCCCGCAAGGGTTGAGATAGACCCGAAGATACTTAGCGAGGGTATTAAAGACGCTGAAATAGTCAGCGACCACGTGACCCTGCGCTGCGACTCAGAGAATGTGTACATCTCAGCTAGTGGAGACCTAGGCAACGTGGAGGTTAAGGTCAGCAGGGAGCAGGCGGTCAGCTTCGAGGTTAGCGAACCCTGCAAGAGCATGTTCTCAATAGAGTACCTAAAGGATATGATTAAGGCTGGGGATATAGCCTCGACGGTGAGGATAAATCTGGGAAATGACATACCTGTGAAGCTGGACTTCCTTGCACCGGGTGTTGCCCTGAGCTTCCTTCTTGCGCCCCGCATTGAGAGCGAGTGACACTTTTCCATTGCATGCGCTAACCTTAAGTTGGCCTGCGGCAAATTAGGTACATGCTCCCCCCACTCGTGAACCCCTTTTCAAAGCGCGCACTGCGCTACTTCCGCGAGGACAGGCTAACCGAAGAGGCCATCGCCGAGGCTAGAAGAAAACTCAGGGGGGAGGTCAGGCTAGAGGTGCGTCACGACGTGGATGCACCCTCCTTCTATGCACTTCTGAGCGCCGCTTCTCTGCGGGGCTATGCCTCGAAGGAGGCGAGGGCAGCAAAGGAGATTATTAAAAAGCAGGTGAGCTCGCGAATCTGGGCCCTGCTCCAGCAGCAGGGATGGGGAACCCCTGACTTCAACCCTGAGACTCTGGTGTACCTGCTGGAGGATTTTGAGCTGCTAACCCTTGCGCAGGCAGAGGTAACTCCAGAGGAAGGGGACCTGAGGCTCCTGACGGCGCAGGAGGGCGAACCCATGCTCTACGCTGCCCGCTGGCAGGAGCTTCTGCCGGCGGTGCGCAGCCGGAGGTTGAGCCTTCCCCAGATCTACCTTACACAGGGATATGCGCTGCTGACGCTGAAGCAGGCAATTGCATGCTACGTGGAGCACATAGCAAGCGAGTGCGACGCCTTCCTGCGCTCCATTGAGGGGAGCGATTCGAAGGATGAGCGCCTGGAGGAAATTGCAGGGGCCCTGAGCAGCCTGGCCCTTGCCATGACGCCTGTACTGGCAAAGCATGCGCAGAAGTCTCTCAAGGAGGAACAATTCCCGCCCTGTATAAGGGCGACACTGGCGGGAGTGGGGAGTGGCTCCAGAAACTATGCAATAACAGTCCTCTTAACCTCTTTCCTGTCCTACGCAAGGATTGCGCCCTTCAACGCCGGCGAGAATGCCAGAATAGCTGACTTCATAAGCGACATAAGCATAATAACAGAGGAGGTTCTCCCCCTGATATACGTCGCCGCGGAGCGCTGCTCCCCGCCGCTTTTTGAGGACCAGCCGCTGGAGAAGCTAAATGTCAGCTATCACCTGGGCTTCGGGTTGACAGAGCAGCCGCGCCTTGAGGATTCTGGAAGGAGCCCCTGGTACTTTGTGCCAAACTGCGAGAAGATTCGCAGAGAGGCGCCGTCGCTCTGTACACCGGATAAGCACTGCAGAGACGTCAAGAACCCCCTGGTTTACTACACCAGAAAGCGCTACGCCAAGGGAGGGAAGTGATGTTCCGCGAGGCCACGCCTGAAGAGCGGAGACGCTACTACCGCGAGGAGTGGAAGCTCAGCGATGTGCCCGAGTTTATCCTCTCCACACTTGCGCAGCGCGAGTTCGGCTTTGACCACCGCGGAGAGGGGCCGAGCGACAGGTACAACCGCATCTCAACACCGGCGCAGCTTGAGGGCATGCTCGTGGCCACTGCCCCTTATGCAGCCTTTGCGAGTGTCTCCTTCTATGAGAAGCCCGAACGCCGGAAGGGCTGGCTTGGCGCCGAGCTGGTTTTCGATGTTGATGCAAAGGATTTGCCCCTCCGTCCGTGCTCGTGCTCCCCGGGAGAGGTTTGCGAACTCTGCCTGAACATGGCAAAGGAGTACGTCCTTGAGCTTGCAGATGTGCTCCGCGACGATTTCGCCCTGAGAGAGCTTCACTTTGTTTACTCCGGCAGGGGATACCACCTGCGCGTTCTGGACAGAGAGGTGCTGCAGATGCAGAGCCCGGAGAGGGGCAGCCTCCTGGACTACGTTGCGGGGGGCGCAATACCAGAATCCGAGCTTCTGGAGCTTAGGCGCGGCTACCCGCGCGTCTTCCGAATGCGCATACTCCACCTCCTGCCTCTACTAAACCCCGACGTGCTGCGCAGCGGGGGCATAACATTAAAGCGGGCCAATACCCTTCTCAACCCCAAGACGCTGCGCAGGGTTGCAAATGAGCTTGAGGAAGGAAAATTCGCCACGCTGAAGGATATTCTGAAGGGCAAAGGCTTTGCCAGTTTTCTGGAGCTGGCGCGGAGGATTAATGCAGAGATGCTGGACGCAAAGGTTACCGTCGATGTAAAGCGCATCCTCCGCCTGCCAAGTTCACTGCACAGCAAGGCGAGCATGAAGTGTATGGAGGTTAAGGACATGGAGCGCTTTGACCCTCTCAAGCACGCGGTGCCGCGCTTTGTGCAGGAGAGGGGTTAGCTTGCCGATTGCTGACGTCCACGATGCTTTTTTGTTGAATTGCTCAAAAATTTACTAATCGTCAAATTATTTAACAGGTTATTAATAATGTAGTATATGGTGAGATTTATGGAAGACGCTAAAGTCTTAAAAGAAAGGCTTGAACATCTGGAAACTGAGCTTAAGATTATAAGGAAAAGCATAGAGGCAAGGAGGGAAAAGAAGGACCCAAAAGCATGGGACAGGCTTAATGAGATTAGGATGAAGATAAGCAAAGCCTGGAAGAGCAAAAAACCCAGCTGGCAGCTTGTATTAGAAGCAAGGCGATGAGTTAATGTACTGCCTAGATGCAAGTGTTCTGGTCAATTCAGTAGTGGAGAGGGAGGAGCATCACGAGTTTAGCAGAGAGTTGATGAACAGGATAAGAGAGAGCAATGTCAATGTTGTGGTGCCTGAGATAGCTCTGCCAGAGATTGCCTCTGCTATTGCGAGGGGCACTGGTATTGCTGATAAGGCGATAGAATTTGTGGGAATCCTCAGACAATTACCAAACATTGTTTTTATTCCCATCGATAGCGAACTTGCAGATCTCTCCTCAAAGCTGGCAGCAGAATACAAGTTAAGAGGATGCGACGCAATATACGTAGGAGTGGCATCATATTTCAACGCAAAGCTTGTTACTTTAGACAAAGAACAGCAGAAAAGAGCTCCGAGTTATGTTGAAGCTATAACGCCAAAGGAGGAATTGGAGGGTAAGGTTTAGACGTGAATTCTTTGCTTACCCTCATCA
>NZ_JBPMGE010000084.1:0-37850 GCF_054014795.1 Candidatus Pyrohabitans sp.
CCTATTGCACCGCAGCCTACCAAAGCCACCTTCACATAACCACCAGCAAAAAGCTTTATACCTGCAGTATTTAAACTTTGATACTATGTTTCATGTTGCAGGTGAGGAGGAGATTAAATCTGGCAGAACCACAGATGTTTACTTTGTCAACACACGGCGCGTGCTTGAGGAAAAGGGGATAAGCAGGCGCGTTGTGGCAGAGGTTACGGCGAGCTCACTGCCCGGTGGCTATGGGTGGGGCGTGCTCGCTGGCATAGAGGAGGCGGCCCGCCTTCTGGAGGGCTACGACATCGACGTTTATGCGATGCCCGAGGGGAGCATCTTCTACCCTCTTGAGCCTGTGATGCGCATTGAAGGCGACTACAAGGAGTTCTCAACGCTGGAAACGCCCTTGCTGGGGCTGCTGTGCCAGGCCTCGGGCATAGCAACAAAGGCGGCGCGCTTCAGAAAGCTCGCCGGAGACAAGCTTCTGCTCAGTTTTGGTATTCGCAGAATGCACCCCGCAATAGCGCCCATGATAGACCGCGCCGCCTACATAGGCGGCTGCGACGGCTTCTCGGGCATAGCGGCAGAGAGGCTCATAGGCAAAAGGGCAAGCGGCACAATGCCCCACGCCCTCATAATAACCGTGGGCGACCAGGTTAGGGCATGGCGCTACTTTGATGAGGTGGTTGATAAAACTGCGCCGCGCATCGCTCTGGTGGATACCTACTGCGATGAGAAGCAGGAGGCGGTAATGGCGGCGGAGGCGGTAGAAAATCTCTACGGCGTGCGCCTGGATACGCCCGGCTCAAGACGCGGGAACATGGCGAAGATTCTGGAGGAGGTGCGCTGGGAGCTTAATATTCGTGGCTATAAGCATGTGAAAATCTTTGTGTCCGGGGGCGTTAAGGAGGAGAACATTAAGGAGCTCGCGCTGGCGGATGGCTTCGGTGTCGGCACAGGCATAAGCGCCGCCTCAACCATAGACTTTGCCCTTGACATAGTAGAGGTGGAGGGCAGACCCGCAGCGAAGCGGGGTAAGTTCAGCCTTGCCAAGGCGGTGCTCCGCTGCTCTGGCTGCATGCACAGCAAACGCGTGCCTGTGAGGGAGGCAAAGACAGAGGTCTGCGAGAGGTGCGGCACGCGGATGCAGGACCTCCTGCACCCACTGATAAGGCAGGGCGAGCTGGTGGCGAAGCTTCCGCCTGCAGGAGAGATACGCGAGTATGTGCTGCAACAGCTGGAAAAGGTAGAAATTTAGGGGGTATTGGATGGGTAACGACGATGGAATTGAGTCTCTGCTCAGGGTTGTGAAGAGGTTCCCTCCCAGGAGGGAGTTTGCTGAGAAGGCGCTGGTTAATGACGAGAAGGTGTACAGGGAGGCGGCAGGGGACTTTGAAGCCTTCTGGGAGCGTGCGGCTGAGGAGCTCCACTGGTTCAAACGCTGGAGCAGGGTGCTCGACGATACCGAGGCGCCTTTCTACAGGTGGTTCATCGGCGGGGAGATAAACATAACCTACAACTGCCTCGACAGGCACGTTAAAAGCTGGCGAAAGAACAAGGCGGCGATAATCTGGGAGGGCGAGCCCGGGGACAGGAGGGTGCTCACATACCTTGAGCTGTTCCGTCAGGTTAACCGGTTTGCAAATGTGCTGAAAAAGCTGGGGGTTGAGAAGGGTGACCGCGTTACAATCTATATGGGCATGGTGCCAGAGCTTCCCATAGCCATGCTCGCGTGCGCGCGCATAGGCGCTGTGCACAGCATTGTGTTCGGCGGCTTTTCGGCGAAGGCCCTCAACGACAGGATAAACGACTGCGAGGCAAAGGTGGTTATAACTCAAGACGGTGCCTATCGCCGCGGCAGGGTAATCCCGCTGAAGGACAATGTGGACGAAGCCCTGAAGGAAGCGCCGAGTGTTGAAAGCGTGGTGGTGCTCAAGCGTGCTGACAACGAGGTTAGCATGCATGAGGGCAGAGATTTCTGGTGGCATGAGCTTGAGGGCGAGGCTTCTGCAGAGTGCGAGGCTCTGCCCCTTGAGAGTGAGCATCCTCTGTTTATACTGTACACCTCAGGGACGACTGGCAAGCCCAAGGGCGTGCTTCATGTGCACGGCGGCTACAATGTGGGCGTTCATCTTACTGCGAAGTGGGTATTCGACCTGAAGGATGAGGATATATTCTGGTGCACCGCAGACATCGGCTGGGTGACAGGGCACAGCTACGTTGTCTATGGTACGCTCTCCAATGGCACGACTGTGCTGATGTACGAGGGCGCACCGGACTATCCAACCCCCGCCAGGTGGTGGGAGATTATAGAGCGCTATGGCGTGAGCATCCTCTACACTGCACCGACGGCGATACGCTACTTTATGAAGCTTGGCGATGAGTGGGTGAAGAAGCACGATTTAAGCACCTTGCGCCTGCTGGGCACCGTGGGCGAGCCCATAAATCCAAGGGCATGGCTGTGGTACTATGAGGTGGTTGGGGGTGGGCGCTGTCCCATCGTCGATACCTGGTGGCAGACTGAGACGGGCATGATTATGATTACCCCGCTCCCGGGGGTTAGTGTCCTCAAGCCGGGCTCTGCCAATAAACCCTTCCCGGGCGTCTTCGCAGGGGTGGTGGATGAGAGGGGTAAGGAAGCAAAGCCCAACATGGGCGGCGAGCTTGTTATTAAAAAACCCTGGCCGGCGATGCTCCGCACTGTGTGGGGCGACCCGGAGCGCTATGTGAAGACCTACTTCGCCGACAGTAGCATCTACATCACAGGCGACGGGGCACGCGTGGATGAGGAGGGCGATTTCTGGATTATGGGCAGGATAGACGATGTCATCAACGTCTCTGGCCACAGGCTTGGCACAATGGAGGTGGAGAGCGCTCTGGTGAGCCATGAGAGCGTGGCAGAGGCGGCGGTGGTGGGCAGGCGGCATGAGATTAAGGGCCAGGCAATCGTTGCCTTCGTTGTGCTCAGGGAGGGTGTTGAGCCCACCCCCGAGCTTAAGGAGGAGCTGAGGAGGCATGTAGGCAGGGAGATTGGGCCCATTGCCAAACCCGAGGAAATCCACTTCGTCAGTGAGCTGCCCAAGACGCGCTCTGGCAAGATAATGCGCCGTATAATGCGCGCCCTTGAGGAGGGCAGGGAGATAGGGGATATAAGCACACTGGAAGACGTCAAGGCGATAGAGGAGATTAAGAAGAGGGGGTAATGGCCAAGCGCTGGCGGGGCATCAGCTACAATAAGATTTAAGTAGTTAAGGCGTTGCTCTCTTTTGCTGCCGGGGTAACTCAGCCTGGTTAGAGTGCCACGCTCATAGGGAGAGGCTATGCCTCATGAGGGCACTCCTGGGATACGTGGAAGCCGCGGGTTCGAAGCCCGCCCCCGGCACTCCTTAGCCACATCAAATGCCCATTTTTTCTGCTTTGGAAACTCCCACTAAGATTATTTTACTTTTTGCAACAACAAACTATTTCTGTACAAAAGCCCTCATTTGGCTAGGAGATATAGAAATGAAGTGTTGCGGTACACCTGAGAAGAAGAAAGAGGGCAGGGAAGTAGAAGGGGAGAAGCACGAGCACGGCAAAGAGGGGCATTCCTCCCACGCTGGCTGCGGCATGCACGGTGGGGGCCTGCTCCAGTACCTGATGATAGGGATACTTATCTATCTGGTGGTGGCTTACTTATTCTAGTAAGACGTTAACTGTCTCTATCACAGGAGATAAAGTGGAAAGGAGTCGTGCGGATTATGTGGCTTCAGGTTAGGATGTACCTCCTGCTGGCGGCGATGTTCGCCATTGTATATGCGGTTATAGTGGTAGCGGCAAGCATGATGGGGATTCAGAGCTTTGCAGTCTACGGGGGCATAGCTGTGGTGCTACTTATCATACAGTACATTGTCTCGCCCAAAATAGTGGAGATGAGTATGGGCGTGCGCTATGTAAGTGAGGCTGAGGCCCCGGAACTGCACAGCATGGTCGCCGAACTCGCGAGGCTGGCGGGCATCCCAAAGCCGAAGGTGGGCATCTCCCGCTTGCAGATACCCAATGCATTCGCCTTCGGGCGCTGGAAAGGCGACGGCAGGGTGTGCGTCACTGAGCAGCTTATGCAGCTCCTTAGCAAGGAGGAGCTGCGCGCAGTGCTCGGGCATGAGATTTCTCACCTGAAGAACAGGGATGTGACTGTGATAACAGCCCTGAGTGTTGTGCCCATGGTGCTCTGGTATCTTGCCTGGAGCTTCATGTGGAGCGGTGGCAGGAATCGGGGGAATGCCGTGGCTCTGGGCATAGCAGCCTTTCTGTTATACTTTATAACCAATCTGCTGGTGCTCTATGGCTCGAGGATTCGCGAGTACTACGCCGACGAGGGCAGTGTGAAGCTGGGCAATCCGCCGCACGCTTTGGCGAGTGCGCTGTACAAGCTGGTCTACGGAAGCGCCCGCGTTGACAGGAAGGTGCTCAAGCAGATGGAAGGGTACAAAGCCTTCTTTGCCAATGACCCTTCGCGTGCCTATCATGAAATCCGTGAGCTGAAGCAGGTGGACGCCAACCTCGACGGGAACATAGATGCAAATGAGCTCCTCGCTTTGAGCAGCAAGAAGGTGCGCTTAAGCACTGCTGACAGGCTCATGGAGATGATGAGCACCCATCCAAACATGGTGGTTAGAGTCAAGCGCCTCAGTCAGCTCGCAGCCAGAAGAGCGTAGCCTAAATACCCCTCATAATCTCTGCATACCTTTTCAGTGTCCCCCCTCTGTACTGCACCAGCCATGCCAGGAAGCACAGCTCTATTGCCCTACGCTGTGTGGTGGCAGCAATCTCGTGTACCTTTGCGATGAAGGGGAGGTCCTCCTCCACAGGGGCTTCTCCCGCTTTTAGAAGAAATTCGTTGATAACCCGCTTTACAATCTTGTCTGGCATCACCGTATCCACCCCGCCCATCATGCGCAAATACTGGAAGGTGTTTATCCCCACACCCTTCACCCTGCCTATGGCGTCGCTGTGCCAGCTCTCCAGCCTGGCTTCTCTCGCCCACCTTCTCAAGGCACGACGGTCGTCTATGCGGTGCTGCTTCTTCAGCTCCGCCAGATGGGCTGCTATGCTCTGAGCCGCCTTCCAGCTTCGCCTGTTTCCCCATACCTCAAGCAGCTTCTCCAGCTCAGCCAGTGCAAGGTCCTCCACCCGGGTTATTTCGCGAGGGGCAACGAACCTGCGTCTGAACTCCTCTACCCGTGGTACAACCACTGTGAAGTAGTTAACGCCGGTCGAAGTGATGGCGGCGTCGGCGAGCATGCACACAACGCTTCCGCCCCAGCGCTCAGTGGCAAGGCACCGGGAGGCAACCTCGCTTAGATATGGCACCCTGGCGACGTGGGCGTCGATAATCTCCCTGAGCGCTGGCATCGTGCTCACCTCTAACCTTTATCTCCGCAGTTGGGGTGTTAAATCCTCTGCAGGATAACTCTGCACTTAGGCAGGGCTTTATTCTAAAAAGAGAAAAGGTTAACCCTTAAAATCGCAGCTTCTGCACTTGAATATGGGGACATTCTTCTTACCCTGCTTCTCCCAGTGATGTATCTCAATACTGGAGGACCCGCAGCCGGGACAGGTTACAAAGCGAGGGTTGAGCTTCACAAGGCGTTCAATAACGCGCATGTCCTCGAGGAGCTCCGTCTCGGCCTCGCGCTTAATCTCCAGAAACTTCTGGAAGCGGCGCATGTGCTTGGGGCAGAGATTGAGCCTGAACTCGGTTATTAGCCCAGCGGCTTCGTTGGAGCAGAAGGTGCACTTCATGTCTAAATTTGTCTATCTTAACGTCTTGACAGATTCATAAAAGATCGAAACAAAAGAGTTAAATCCCACGAGGGCCACCTAGCTGTATGGAGATTGCAGAGTTTCAGTCCCTCATACGCCAGCTGTACCTCGAGAAGGACCGCAAGCGGGGCACTGAGGCCACACTGCTCTGGCTGGTGGAGGAGGTGGGCGAGCTCCTTGAGGCTCACCGCAGGCAGGATCAAGAAGGGATGGAAGAGGAGATTGCCGACATTATCGCATGGGTGGCGAGCTATGCCAACCTCAAAGGTATAAGCCTTGAGGAAGCCCTGGAAAAGAAGTACCCGGGAAGATGCCGGTACTGTAACTCTGCGCCATGCGAATGTGATAAGTAGAAGGATTAAGAATGACGGTCTATGTGACCAAGGCTTCAGGGAAGAGGGAAAGGTTTGACCCCCGCAAGATAGAGCGCACCCTGAGGAGAGCAGGGGCGAGCAGTGATGTGAGGAGAAGGGTCCTCACCGGGGTGGAGGCCAGGCTCTACGACGGCATAACCACGGGCGAGATACTGAAAATTGTAAAGCGGCTACTCACCCGGGAGGAGCGCAAGGCGGGCATGCGCTACGATTTGAAGCAGGCGATAATGCGCCTTGGCCCTGCAGGCTTCGCCTTTGAGGCATACTTTGCAGAGATACTTGAGCACTATGGTTATGGCACAGTAATAGGAAGAAAGCTGGCTGGCAGGTGCGTTGTGCATGAGATTGATATTATTGCAGAGCTCATCAGGGGTGAGAGGAAGCGCATACTCATAGAGTGCAAGTATCACAATGCCCCCGGGATATATACCAACCTGAAGGAGGCGCTATACACCTATATGCGCTTCCTTGATCTGGCTGAGGCCAATGGTTACTTTGACGAGGTATGGCTGGTCACCAATACAAAAGCTTCAGGCGACGCAAGAAGATTTGCAAAGTGCAGGAAGATGAAGCTTATCACCTGGCGCTATCCCCGTGGCAGAAGCCTGCGGGAGCTTATAGATAAAAAGAAGCTTTACCCGGTAACCTCACTGCCTTCTGTGGACAGGAGCACCCTGGGGAAGCTTGCTGAGGCGAGGCTGGTACTTGTTAAGGACCTGCTGGAGGCGGACAGCGAGTATGCAAGGCTCATGACAGAACTACCCTCAGGGAAGCTGGAGAGGATAAAGAGGGAAGCGGAAGAGCTTATCAACAGGCGATAAAAATTTATATCCCCTCCCTTTAATTTACCCCCATGCTATACCATCCCTATATTCTTGCTGTGGGAATGATACTCTTCCTTGCCGGTGCCGCTGAAGGCTACAGAAAGGCAAAGTCTCTGCCGGCAGGCGATAAGTCGAGGCATCCAGCCATGGTGTATACCGCCTACTCCCTGTTTGTACTGGCACTTGCCATATACTACGGTTATGAAAAATCTCTGGCTATAGAGATGGCTGGCGGGAGGGAGGTCTTCCGCGCAACAGGCTTTCTTGTGCCCCACATTATCTCAATAAGCCTTGCCACCATCCTTCTCAGCGTGACACTTGTCTACGGAATTTTTATGAGGGGTAGACTTTTCACAGAGAGGATTGGAAGGAATGAGATTGTGCACATGGTTCTGGGCAGCCTGGGTATAGCTTTCTATGTGCTCGCAGTCGTAACCGGCGTGGCGATGTACATGAGGGCGGGCGTGCTGTAGATGCGCCTGTACTTCTACACCACCAATAGATTTAAGTTCCGCATAGCTGGCGGCCTGCTGAGGCGGTACGGCATAGTTCTTGAGATGGTTATGCCCGGGTTCAGGGAGATTCAGGCGGAGAACAGCGAGAGTGTGGTGGAGGATGCGCTGAGGAAGGCGGAGCTTTTACCTGCGATGGCTGAGGATTCTGGTTTATTCATCCCGGCGCTGCGCGGTTTTCCAGGGACCATCACCGGCTATGTGCAGCGCACCCTCACGGCGAAGCACCTGCTGAGGCTTATGGAGGACAAAGCAAGGGAGGCGTGCTTCCGCTCTGTGGTTGGGCTCCGCGAGGCGAGCGGGGAGATAAGGCTCTTCAGGGGTGAGGTCTGCGGCAGGATTGCAGATAGTCCGCGAGGAAGCTCTGAGTACTGGTACGACACCATCTTTATACCAGAAGGCGAGAGCCGTACCTTTGCGGAGATGGGCTTTGACGAGGTTCTGGCAATGTCTGACTGGAAGAAGAGCTTCACCGCGCTGGGGGAGTATTTGAGTGGGAAGGATTGAAAAGTGGTACATCCTTTAAATTACTATATAATTCCTCGAAGAATTTCCAGGTATCTGAGGGCTTTTTCATATTCCAGTGCCGAGATTCTGAATTTTGTAGAAAGCAGATTTTTATAAATCTCCTTTGTTCTGGTATAATCAGAAATCCCAAGGGCATACCCTATCAGGATAACCGTCAGGGTGGGTTCAACTTCAATATTCATCATTCTGGCAATTTCAATTCCCCTTGAGTCGTCCATGATTAATACTGCCTTTTTTTCGTCTGCTAGGGCAATAGCTTGAGCATCGGCCTTCTGTATTAAGGGATTTTTCAGTAGGGTATTGTACAGCTTTTTGGAACTGGGTGTGCCTAAAAAAATCCTGCCTTCTTCAATCGCATTCTCGAGGAACAGTGCATCGGGAGCACTGACTCTTTTTCCTGCATCCACAACTTCTGTTTTTACGATTTCGGGCATATAGACATTTGAATATATACCAAGGAAATCAAGAGCTCCAGTTTTGGCAAGGTAAATTGAAGGGGAGCTGTTTATTACTGCTTCAACCTTTCGTGTTTTCCAGTATTCTACCCTCTTCCGGATGGTCTCTTTTTCCATCTACAGCCCCAGAGATTTTTCAAAGGCTTCCATGGATACGTTTAGAGGAATTTTTCTCCTGTCGAGTTCATCTAGGAATTCCCATACTGTAATTTCGGCCTTCTCGCTGGCTTTCATGAGGGAGATTTTCCCGTCCCGATACTCGTTTATAGCCTGCTCAAGCTTCCAGTCTCTTAGCCCCCTCTCCAGAAGCCTTCTTATGGCTGCAGACCTGTCAAGACCTGAAGCCTCCATGTATTCCCTGAGTCCCCTTGCAATATTATCTTTTATCTGGGCAGTTATTATTTCAGGCATTTTACACCTCATCTTATAAATTTTATTAAATCTTATAATTTTTAACTTCGTGAAACCTTCTTGACCTTTCTGAATTCTGGATTCTTAGCGGTAGGCGAGGGTGTCGGCGTACAATCATTGGATTGATTCATTCACCACACTCAGCCTTAAATCCCTCCTAACCTCTCTAACGCTCTCAAAATGCCTGTCTTTAGTAATCAACTTCAAATTGTTGTTCAGGGCAACCGCAGCAATAATCACATCCACCGCTGGGAGTGGCTTGCCAATTTTCAGGAGCTCCAGGGAAATTTCCAGAGCAAGATTGGAGTCGGTTCTGGAGGGATACAGCACTTTAAGGTTAAAATCCATGGCTTTTGGAAATTCTACAAGGTTCAGTATTGTTGTGCATCCCTTAGGAACTTTGCCCTGTCGATAAATCTCTATCAGCGCGCTTGTATCGTAGAGAGTCTCTTCCATTCCGCCTGCCTCATCTTCTCATAACCTTCAACTGCCTCTTCAAAGCTGAGTTCTCTAAGCTTCTTCCTGAAATCCTCACCGAGCTCTGTGAGGAGCTCCTCGGTGGTAGTTTCATATCCCCCTTCCAGCTTCTTCAGGTAATCCATTATTGCTCTCCTGGCAACCTCACTCCATCTGATTTCCCGGTACTTTTTCATTTTCCGGTACACATCCTCCGGTATAGACAATGTTATATTTACCATATGGCACATAAGTATGTGGACACAAATATTTAAGGCTTTTGCTGTCATCGGTCCTCCAGCGCTTAGTCATACATCACGCTCGTCATGAAATCACTTCTGGCATGCTTGACAATCAGCCTTTTTACCAGTAAAAATAAACGCCGGGGAGGGGATTTGAACCCCTGCGTTCCGGGAGGAACACGAGCTTTCTGTCGCTGATTTCCCGTACTCTGGACCGGGAAAACGAAGACTCCAGGCTCGCGCCGTGGTCCGGGCTTGGCTACCCCGGCAGTCGATAACACCCGCTAAGATAACCTTGGAGAAGTATTTTGAAACACTTTTCCGGTGCTCTCGGAAAAGCCCAAAGTATGCACCGTTAAAATCTAACTTGCGGTGATAAAAGTGATAGTGGTGTACAACGAGAATACGGTTGTGTTCGACGAGTAGGTTGCAAAAAAGAGGGAAAGATTAAGCGCGCAGCTCAATCTCTATGTTAACGCCGTCCGGCACGCGCACGCGCATTATCTGCCGCATTGTGCGCTCATCCGCCTCTATATCGATAAGGCGCTTATGGATGCGCATCTCCCACTTTTCCCACGTAGCTGTGCCGTCACCGGAGGGGGACCTGCGCACAGGCACACGGAGCCTGCGGGTGGGCAGCGGTATCGGCCCTGACATCTCCACACCCGTCTTCAGGGCAATCTCCTTTACCTGCTTGCACACATCTTCCAGCTTCCTGTGGTCTGTGCCGCTGAGCTTTATCCTTGCACGCTGCATAACTCTGTCACCCTGTAAAATTTAAAGTAGAGAGAAGGTTTACTTCGCCTTCTCTATATCCACCACCATACCGGCGGCAACCGTCATACCCATATCGCGGATAGCGAACCTTCCAAGCTGGGGTATCTCCTTGACCTTCTCCACCACTAGGGGCTTCGTCGGCTGTACACGCACAACTCCAGCTTCGCCTGTCTTGAGGAACTGGGGGTTCTTCTCCACCACATTACCTGTGCGCGGGTCCAGCTTGCTTATGAGCTCCACTATCCTGCATGCCACCTGTGCAGTGTGGGCATGGAACACGGGCGTATAGCCCACTGTTATAGCGCTGGGATGCTGAAGCACTATTATCTGTGCTGTGAAGCTCTTCGCCACTGTGGGCGGGTTGTCAACAGGACCGCACACATCGCCGCGCTTTATGTCATTCTTGCCGACACCGCGTACATTGAAGCCTATGTTGTCCCCAGGCTCGGCCTTGGGTATGCTCTCGTGGTGCATCTCTATGCTCTTCACCTCGCCGCTGGCGCCAGGAGGCTCAAAGATAACCTTATCGCCAACCTTGAGCACGCCTGTCTCCACCCTGCCAACAGGCACAGTTCCTATTCCAGTAATGGAATAAACATCCTGGATGGGTATGCGTAGCGGCAGGTTAACAGGCTTCTCTGGCACCTTAAGGTTGTTAAGCGCCTCCACCAGAGTTGGGCCATCCCACCAGGGCATCTTGTCGCTCTTATTTATTATGTTCTCGCCCTGAAGAGCAGAGATGGGCACATAGATAATCTGCTCTGGCCTATAGCCCACTATTCTGAAGAGCTTGTCCAGCTGCGCCTTAACCTCATCATACTTCTCCTTGCTCCAGTTCACAGCGTCCATCTTGTTTATAGCCACGATGAACTGCTGGATACCCAGAGTGCGCGCCAGAAACACGTGCTCCTTTGTCTGGGGCATGAGTCCGCCCGTTTCGTCCTTCTGGGCCACATCCACCACAAGAACCGCGGCATCAGCCTGAGATGCGCCGGTTATCATGTTCTTAATAAAGTCGCGGTGGCCGGGGGCATCGATTATTGTGAAGTAGTACTTGTCTGTCTCCATCTTCTGGTGAGATATATCTATCGTCAGGCCACGCTCACGCTCCTCCTTAAGGCGGTCCATAACCCAAGCGAACTCGAAGGTGGCTTTGCCTATCTTCTGCGCCTCGTCACGGTACTGCCTTATAATATGCTCTCCTATAGCACCCATCTCGAAGAGCAGCCTTCCCACAGTCGTAGACTTGCCGTGGTCTACGTGTCCAATAAACACCAAGTTCATATGGGGTTTCTCAGCCATGCTTTTACCTCCTTTCTGCCTTGTTATCTCATTACCTTAATTTAAACCTTTTCGTTCGCGTATCTTTTTCACGACTTCTTCCTGAAGCTCGGCCGGCAGGCGTTCAAAGCCCGCAAACTCTGTGCTCCACAGCGCTCTTCCTTCTGTAGCGCTGCGAATATCACCTGCGAAGCCAAACATCTCGCTCACAGGGCACTTGGCCTCAACCACTATGAGGTCGCCCTCCTGGCGCATGTCAATTATCTGACCCCTGCGGCGCTGAATCTCATGCGTCACAGCGCCCATGTACTCCTGAGGCACGTGGATGAACACCCTGAGCTTGGGCTCCAGGAGCACCGCCTGTGCCTGAAGCATAGCCTCGCGTATAGCGTCGCGCACCGCTGGAATGACCTGCGCCGGCCCGCGGTGTACAGCATCTTCATGAAGCTTCGCGTCGACAAGCTTTACCTTCACACCAAACACCGCCTCCTTTGCGAGGGGGCCCTCATTCATCGCATCGTGGAAACCTTCCTGAATCAGAGGTATGGTCTCGTGGAGATACTGGATACCCTTGGTCACATCTGTAAACAGGTTGTTCCCGTAGACCTCGACCAGGCCCTTGGCCTCGTTCTTGCTCAGCCCAACCTTCTCAAAGGCCCTGCCAAGCTCCTTGCCTTTATAGCGCGAAGGCTTGATTTCGCCCTCGAGGATGGCCTTCATCACCTCCTCTTCGATGGGCTCAACAACAAAGTAGAAGCGGTTGTGTTTGTTGGGCGACTTGCCCTCCACGGAAGGTGAGGTTGAGACAACGCTCTCCCTGTAAACAACAATGGGTGGAGACACCTCTATGTCAACACCGCGCTCCTTTATACGGTAGGTGGCCACCTCCAGGTGAAGCTCACCCATTCCCGAGAGGAGGTGCTCTCCAGTCTCCTCATTGATCTCCACCCTCAGTGTGGGGTCTTCCCTCGCCATAATGTTGAGCACTTCAATAAGCTTTGGCAGGTCCTTGGTATTCTTGGCTTCCACAGCGACAGTTACCACGGGTTCAGAATAGTGGCGCAGTTCCTCGAACGCCTCCAGAGGTGCCTCCGGAGATGTAACAGTCTCACCCGCCTGAACCTTCTTCAAGCCCGTGATCATAACTATATTGCCAGCCACCACATACTCAGTGGGCATGCGCTCGGGACCAAAGTATACACCCACCTGCTGGGTGCGCGTCTTTGTCTTGGCATTGCACAGGTAGACCTCCTGGCTCCGCTTCAGCGTACCCGAGAATATTCTTCCAGTCGCCACCTCTCCCGCCTGGGGGTCTATCCTCAGGTCGGTTATCATAACAGCCAGCTTGCCCTCGGGGTCGCAGTTAAGCATGGCCTTGCCGTCCTCACCCTCTATATCCCCCGGCCATATCTGAGGTACGCGGTACCTCTGCGCAACCTTTGGTGAGGGGAGGTGCTTTACAACCATGTCCAGGATAACCTCGTGCACCATCGCACGCCTAGCAAGCTCCTTCTGCTCCCCTTTAATATTATAATCAATAACATCCTTGAAGGTTATACCGCTCTCCTTCATCAGCGGGAAATTTATCGCCCAGTTGTGGTAGGCCGAGCCGAAGGCAACACTTCCGTCCTCCACCTTCACCTGCCACTTATCCCTGAATTCAGGTGGCGCCATACCTTTAACAATCTTATTAAACTCTGAGATTATCTCGATGAAGCGGCGCTGCATCTCCTCCGGTGTGAGGCGGAGTTCATTAATCAGGCGGTCCACCTTGTTTATAAAAAGCACAGGCTTAACACGTTCCTTCAGCGCCTGGCGCAGCACCGTCTCTGTCTGGGGCATTGTACCCTCCACAGCGCAGACCACGACAACCACGCCGTCAACAGCACGCATCGCCCGGGTTACGTTGCCCCCGAAGTCCACGTGGCCCGGGGTGTCTATCATGTTTATGAGGTAGCTCTCGCCCCCGTACTCGTGCACCATACTCACGTTGGCGGCGTCTATGGTTATGCCCCGCTGCTGCTCAAGCACATCGCTGTCCAGCACAAGCTGCTTGCCCGCGAGTTCAAAGCTCATCATACCTGCACCCGCGAGAAGGTTATCACTGAGCGTTGTCTTGCCGTGGTCTATGTGAGCCACTATACCCATGTTGCGTATGTATTCAGGCTTATTCATGAGCACCTGAATCTTCTTGATCATCTCTTCGCGTCTTCCCATCTTCCTACCTCGCGGCCTTTGCTATGCGCTCAATCTCCTCTTTCTTTGAAATTGCATAGCACTTCATATCATAATTTGCAGCAGCTATTATCTCATCCGCCAGAGCCTGGGCGATGCTCTTCTTAGACTTAAAGGCCTGCCTCGCCGCACCTATGGCTATGAAGCGCAGTGCCATATCAAGGCGGCGCTGAGGAGCAACGTCGACACTCTGATGATAGGCGATACCGCCGTACTTGAGCCTTGTGGTCTCCTCCCTCGGCCCTGCATTTATCACAGCATCCACAAGCACCTGAATCGGGTTCTTCTTGGTGCGCTTCTCCACTATCTGCAGAGCCTCCTTCACTATCTTTGAGGCGAGTATCTTCTTCCCGGCGTACCTGCCTGAGGAGCGCTTGTGCTTCTTACCCTCATGCCCTGTAACCATCATCTTGTTTATCAGCCTCTCCACAATGGGCACCTCCACCTTGCCGAACTGGCGGAAGTGCCTGCCCATGGTGTGGGGCACTAACACAGGGCGAAGGTTTATATATCCCCTTAAACTGGGGTCGCGCACCTCAACCTCACTCGGGTCCCATAAACTGAAGATCTTGAACATCCTATCACCTTATTGGCTTCTCCTTACGTCCACGCACAAGCTCCTGCAGAGACACGCCATTGACCGCTATAACCTTAAAACGCACGCCCGGGATGTCGCCCATACTTCCACCCTGCCTTCCGCCGATGCCCTCGATGAGCACCTCGTCGTGCTCGTCTATGTAGTTGATTGCTCCATCTCCGGGTGCGAAGGCGGTAACCTGTCTGCCGCTCTTTATGAGCTGCACCTTAACGCATTTGCGTATCGCAGAGTTTGGCTGCTTGGCTTCAATACCCACCTTTTCCAGCACTATCCCTCTTGCCATCGGCGCCGCACCGAGGGGGTTTGACTTCTCCTTCAGCTTCAGTACGCGCCGCTTGTATCTGGGATCACTCCATCTGATTTCCTTCCTTCTCCGCTTCAGCTTGCGTGCAGTAAACTCGCCAGTTGGCTTCTTAGCCATGCATTTTCACCTCAGATTATAATTACTTCGTCGATGCCGTAATGTCTTTTCAGGATGTTCCTGATACGCGCCAGGTTCTTGCCACCCCTGCCGATTGCCTTGGGCTTGTCCTGCATATCTACCTTCACCTTTGCCACTTTCTTGCCTTCCTTCACCTCTATATCAACGCTTTTAACCCTGATGGGGTGAAGCACATTTGCAACAAACTCGGTGGGGTCAGAGCTGTATTCAATAATTTCAATCTTCTTGCCCAGCGCGCGTGAGACGCGCTGCACATTTGAGCCTTTCCTGCCGATCGCCAATCCTATATCACCCTTCTTAACTATGAAGGTTATCTTCCTGCCATCCTCGTCGATTATACAGTCTTTGGTAACTGCACCCGTCATACTCTCAAAAAGGGCGATATAGTTAATTTCCCTGGCAGAAAGCTTCAAAGCTTCCATTAGTTATTTCCTCCTACCGAGCTCAAATATATCTGAATCTCCTGCCTCAACCACACCCAGCATGCTCACAACGTAGGGTTTTCCGCAAACTGCACCCAGTTCGAGGCTTGTGCCCGGGTATTCGTAAACAGGTATTCCAGCGAGCTCGGCATAGCGAAGAAGGTCGCTCTTCACATCCTGGGGACAGTTGTTCGCTACTACAACCAGCTTTATCTCCTTGTTTCTAACTGCATCAAGGGTCTTCTTCCTGCCGAGGTAGACCTTACCTGTATCCACAGCCACGCGAATAGCTCTTTCCACGTCCATTAGCTTACCTCCTTGCTCTCCTCAAGCTCGCGGCGCATCACGAGCTCCACCATACCTGTACCAAGCTTAACAGGGCGCCCGACGATAACATTCTCCACTATGCCTTCCAGCTCGTCGTACTCACCTGTAACTGCTGCCTGAAGCAGGTGGTCCACAGTTATCTCGAACGCAGCCCTGGCGAGAACAGAAGCCTTCTCTCCGCTCACGCCGTGCCTGCCTATTGCCTTGACCATACCGCCGACTGTCATCATATCTGCTATCAGCATTAGGTGACGTACATCCACTATTAAGCCCTGCTCATTCAGCGTGTCCTGAATCTCGCTGATTATGGCATTCCGCGCCGCCTCTATGCCCAGGACGCGCTGAATCTCCATTATGTCGTTGGTCTTTGTCCTTGTAACGTCCACGCCCTCAATCTTGAGCACATCCTTCAGATTTGAACCTTCGGTGTATATCACATACTCGTCCTCCTCCCTGCGCAGCACCACACGCTTTATGTCCTTTATTCCGCGCAGGTGGAGGTCCCCGGCCTTATTTGCAATCTTTCGCAAATCCTTGATGGTGGGGGTTTTAAGTTTCAGCGAGATCACATTCTCCCTCTCTTCAATGTCCACGCCCTTCAGCGACTTGAGCTTGGCCACCACATCCTCCACTTTGAGCTTCTTGCGCCGCATCTCGTATTCATCCAGGTAGAGGTTTGTTCTGGAGTTCACCAGGTCAATTTCACTCTTCTCCAGCACATCGCGCACATACAGCGTCTCTATCTCCCTCGCCACTTCCTGGGCCTTTTCGCGGTCGCGCGCATACTCCTCCTCCAGGTGAATAGTCATCATGGGTGTGGAAGGCTTCTTCCGGGCATCGACTATCTCGATGATGCGCGGCAGGCCCAGGGTAACATTGAGCTCAGCCACACCGGCGTAGTGGAAGGTACGCATGGTCATCTGCGTACTGGGCTCGCCCATGCTCTGCGCTGCCACTATGCCCACTGCCTCACCCGGCTCCACCTTTGCAAACCTGTAGCGGCGGAGCACCTCTGCGATTATCCCTTCCAGGTCTTCCCGGGTAATCTTAACACTGCGCAGCTCATTTTCCAGGTCGCTGTAGAGGCTGGGTGGAAGCTCCTGCCTGAGCTCAGCCAGCCTTTCCAGAATCTCCTCCTCTGTCAGGTACATCTACACCGCCTCCTTCCTTGCATAGCGCCGCACAATCTTCTTAACATTGACCATCTTGCCCCAGTCGGTTCTCGAGGGGTCTGCACCGTCCTCGCCGTGGCGGAACTCCACAATTACACCCCTGGTATCGCGCACTGTGTTGTCGTACTCCACCTTCAGGTCCTGGAGTGCATTTATGAGCCTGCGCTGCATGTAGCCGCTCTGCGATGTTCTCACCGCAGTATCCACGAGACCTTCGCGGCCACCCATGTTGTGGAAGAAGAACTCCAGCGGCGATAGGCCCCGCTTGTAGCTGTTTCGCACAAAGCCCTTGGCACGCGCCGAGATGTCCCCAACCTTGAAGTGGGGCAGTGTTCGTCCCGCATATCCGCGCTTTATCCGCTCGCCTCGCACAGCCTGCTGGCCCACGCAGGCTGCCATCTGCGTCAGGTTGAGCAGACTGCCTCGCGCACCTGAGACAGCCATTATGCGCGCACTGTTCTCATGCTTCCTGCGCTTCTCCTCCCGCTCCAGGTACTCGTTGGCAATGGCACCTGTTTTGTCACGGGCCTCGCTGAGCACCTGCATTATGCGCATTTCAAGCGTCTCCTCCAGTGTTCTTCCAGGCAGCTGCTCCAGGATGTTCTCGTTGTAAGCGCGGATGAGCTCCTGCACCTTTTTATCCGCATCGTCTAAAATCTCGGCTATCCTTTCCTTGGCCTCCTCCGGCAGGTCCTCATCATCTATTCCCGTAGAGAAGCCGCGCCAGGTTATGAAGTTTATCACCAGCTTTGTAACATTGTCCAGAAACTCCCTTGCAGCGTCGGTGCCATAGTCCTTTACTGTGCGGTCGAGAAGCTCGCCTGCAAAGGCGCCAAAGCTTTTCTCGTCCATAACTCCGCGCTCCAGAATGCCATTGCGTATCACCACGTAGGCATCGTACTCACATTCTTCCTCCTTGCAAACCTCACACTTTCTGCATATCTTTGCTGTGTAGGTGAGGTTGAGGTCCTCTGGCAGGAGAAGGCTGAATATCTGCTTACCCGTATAGTACTCCTCTCCCTTCTCATCCATCGCGGGCTCTGGCAAAGGTTTGTTTATTCCACTTGCATATATCAGATGAAAGGCCTGCCTGCGCGTAAGGCGCACATCCGGCTGTGTGAAGAGGTAGGCACCTGAGATGTGGTCATGTATTCCGCCGATAATTGGTCCACCAAAGCGCGGTGATAGAATCTGCTCCTGAACCCGCATCAGCACCCTCGCCTCGGCTCTAGCTTCCTGCCCCTGAATAGCGTGCAGATTCATCTCGTCGCCGTCGAAGTCTGCGTTGTACGGCGGGCACACGCACAGATTAAGCCTGAAGGTCTTGAAGGGCAGCACGCGAACCTCATGTGCCATTATGCTCATCCTGTGCAGAGAAGGCTGGCGGTTAAATAGCACAATATCGTGGTCTATCAGATGGCGGTGGACCTTCCAGCCCGGTTCCAGCTTCTCCAGAAGCTCATCCACATTTTTAACTCTGGCCAGGCTGAGGCGGGCGCCGTCTGGACGCTCCACGTAGTTTGCGCCAGGATACCTGTTCGGACCGTTGCGTATGAACTTCTTCAGGTGCTCTATGTTCATGGGTGTTACTATCACAGGTATGGTGAGCTCCCTCGCTATAAGCTCTGGCACACCCACCTCGTTTATGCTCAGGTTTGGGTCTGGCGATATTACTGTGCGCGCAGAGTAGTTTACGCGCTTACCAGAGAGGTTGCTCCTGAACCTTCCTTCCTTACCCTTGAGACGCTGGGCAAGGGTTTTAAGGGGTCTGCCTGAGCGGTGCCTCGCCGGGGGTACGCCCGCAACCTCGTTGTTGAAGTAGGTGGTGACATGGTACTGGAGCAGCTCCCACAGGTCCTCGATGATAAGCTGCGGTGCCCCAGCCTCGATGTTCTCCTCCAGGCGCTGGTTTATCCTGATTATATCCACCAGCTTGTGAGTGAGGTCGTCCTCACTCCTCTCACCAGACTCCAGGGTAATCGAGGGACGCACAGTCACAGGCGGCACAGGTAATACAGTGAGCACCATCCACTCCGGTCTGGCAACCTGGACATCGAAGCCCATCACCTCTGCGTCGGTGTCGGTAATACTCTCCAGACGCTCCCGCACATCAATGGGCGAGAGCCTCTGCTTGTCCTCGATGAAGCCAGTGGGCTTCTCAAATTTTATATCAAACTGCTCCTCCTCACAGTGAGGGCACTTCTTCACTGTGCGTGCAGCTTTGAAGAGGCTCTCAACAATGGGCTCCTCACTCTTACCTATGCGCTTTGCCCTGTGCAGCTCCTGGCGGAAGCTCTCAATTTTATCCTCCGGGAGGAGTATCCGCCCGCATGCCCTGCATATGCTGCGCAGGGTTTTGTTTATGAGCTTTGAATAGCCAACATGAATAACCGGGCGGGCAAGCTCTATTCTGCCGAAGTGTCCCGGGCAGTCACCCACACGGGAGCCACAGGTCTTGCACCTCAGCCCGGGGTCGACCACACCCAGGCGGGGGTCCATCAGTCCGCCCTCTATGGGATAGCCGTCCTCGTCATAGGTATCTGCGGTGACTATCTTCACCTCAGACATCCTGCGTATCTGCTCCGGGGAGAGGAGCCCGAACTTTATCCCCTCAACCTTCTTGGGAATTATCCTCATTATATCACCTACGCCTTTTCTCCAAGCACAAGCCTCGGATTTATTCCGAGGGATTTAAGCTCATCCAGGAGAAGTTTGAATGCATAGCTCACCTCTACCTCTGCAGCTTCGCTTTCCCTGCCGCATACGGCACAGTATATTGTATCACGTATTTTATCGTACACTGCAATGGTGCCGCAACGCTCGCACACCAGCATGGTGTGGCGGTCGCTCTCGTCGAGAAGGCGCTCCTTGAGCAGCAGAGCTGCGCCGTAGCCTATCAGGCAGTCGCGCTCCATTTCGCCGAAGCGCAGGCCGCCCTCACGTGCCCTGCCCTCTGTGGGCTGCCTCGTTAAGACCTGCACAGGTCCGCGGGAGCGCGCATGTATCTTGCCAGCGACCATGTGATGAAGCTTCTGGTAGTAGGCTATGCCTATGAATATCTCAGCCTCAAATATCTCACCCGTCATGCCGTTGTACATTACCTCCCGTCCAGTGCTTTTAAATCCATGCTTCTTCAGCACACTGCGCAGGTCTTCCTCACGCTCACCGGAGAAGGGCGTGCCATCAACGCGGCGTCCCTCCAGGCTGGCGACCTTTCCGCCGAGCATCTCCAGCACCTGTCCCACTGTCATTCGTGAGGGAATGGCATGGGGGTTGATTATCAAATCAGGTATGACACCCTCCTCGGTGAAGGGCATATCCTCTTGGGGCAGGATTAAACCCATAACACCCTTCTGTCCGTGGCGCGAAGCAAACTTGTCGCCGAGCTCAGGTATCCGCTGGTCGCGCACGCGTATCTTAACCAGGCGGTTGCCGTTGGTGTTTTCTGTGAGCATGACCATATCCACCACGCCATCCTCGCCGTGACGCACTGTTATTGAGGTCTCGCGGCGCTTCTCACGTATTAAGCCGTACTCGCTCACCTCTTCGAGGAAACGCGGGGGTGAGGTCTTGCCTATGAGCACATGCCCGGAGCGCACCTCACTCTCAGGCTCAATTAAACCATCCTCGCCCAGGTATGCATACGCTGCCTCGTCGCGGTAGCCGCGAATCTCGGGGTCGGGAATCTCAAACACATCCATCTGCCCGCCGGGGTAGCGCCGCTGTTCTGCCTCGTAGCTCCTGAAGAAGGTACTTCTCGCAAGTCCGCGCTCAATAGAGGACCTGTTCATTATCAGCGCATCTTCCATATTGTACCCGCAGTAGGAGAGCACTGCCACAACAAAATTCTGCCCTGCAGCGCGGGCATCATAGCCCACGGCCTCCATTATGTCTGTCTTGACCAGTGGCATCTGGGGGTAGTGGAGCAGGTGTGCTCGCGTATCAGTACGGTACTTGAAGTTGGAGGCGTATAAGCCCAGTGCCTGTTTGCTCATACCAGCGCCCATGGTGTTTCGCGGCGAGGAGTTGTACTCCGGGAAGGGCAGTATGGAGGTGCACACGCCCAGCATGAGCAGCGGGTCGATTTCCAGGTGGGTGTGCTCCTCTGTAACTTCCTCCGGGTACATGGCGATGTAGGCATTTTCCTCCTCCTCTGAGTCCAGGTATTCTATCTTGCCCTGCGCCACAAGGTCGTCGAAGGTGAGCTCTCCCATGCGCATAGCCCCTATATCCTCCTCTGTAACCAGGGGCTTGCCATCCTCCACCACGATGAGCGGGCGCCTCGCCCTGCCCTCGTCGGTGTTTATGTACACTTCCCGGGTGTCGCTGTAGAATGCCACATTCGTCTGGGGTGAGAGCTTGCCCTCGCGCCTTGCCCGCTTTATCGCCTCAACCAGAGCGAGGGGGTCACTGTGCTTGCCTATCAGGTTGCCGTTAATGTAAACATTTGCCTCCATTTTACAACCCCTCCTTCTGTATGGGTTTAACCCCTAGCTCATGCAGGAAAGGGGTGAGTTCCTTCTCGGCGTAGCCTGTGGAGAACTCGCAGGCCAATGCCAGGTTCTTCACAAGACCGCAGTTCGGACCCTCTGGCGTCTCACTGGGGCATATCCTGCCAAATTGCGTTGGGTGCAGGTCGCGGGCCTCAAAGTGAGGCTGGGAGCGGGAGAGAGGCGAGACCACACGGCGTAGGTGGGAGACCACGCTCAGGTAGTTTGTTCTGTCCAGAAGCTGACTCACGCCTGCCCTGCCTCCTACCCAGTTGCCGGTGGCCAGAGCGTGGCGTATGCGCTCTGTGAGAACATCTGCCCGCACAGCGGTGTGAACACTTGGCTCCTTTCCGCGTACCACAGCGCGCTCAAGCTGATACTTTATGTCGCGGTTGAGGTTGTAGAAGGCAACACGGAACAGGTCTTCCATCAGGTCTCCAGCAAGGCGGAGGCGCTTGTTGGCATAGTGGTCCTTATCGTCGGGGTCGCGCTTGCCCTGCGCTAACTCGAGGACGCGCAGCACCATTCTTCCCAGATAGTGTGCTTTCCTGAGCCTGTCCTCAGGCTCAACACCTATGTGCGGGAGAAGGTAGCGGTCTATCACCTGCTCCGCCCGCTTCAGGCGGTACTCCCGCGTCTGTCCCGCGGCGACCTTCTTGCCTATGTACTCCACTGCAATCTCCGTCGTGTTTATCTGGATGTGCTCCTCAAGGTTGAGAAGTATGTCATGGGTGTAGGCGGGGTCCTCTGAGATGGTTGCCATGATCTCTCTATCTGTCTCAATCCCCAAGGCACGCATCAGGATTGTGAGAGGGATGCTCCCCGGCACAGAGGGGAAGCTGACCATTATCAGCCCGTCGCGGTTTCTGCCAACGGTGACAAGCGCCCTGAAGCCTCCCCGCCTGGAGAACACCTTGGCAACCTCAGTAATCTTCGAGTAGTCTTCCCCCTTCTCTAGCATTATCTTGTTGGGTGCGAGGTCTTCTATTGTTACAAGCACGCGCTCAGAGCCGTTGACTATGAAGTAGCCACCGGGGTCGAGGGGGTCTTCGCCAAGAGCAATAAGCTCATCGTCGCTCTTGCCGTAGAGGTTGCATATCTTCGACTTTATCATCGTGGGAAGCATTCCTATCTTAACTCTCTCAAATTCACCCTCGCGCTCCTCCCTGCGCAGCTTCATCTCCAGGTAAACTGGCGAGAAGTAGCTCAGGTTGCGCAGCCTGGCTTCCATGGGGGTTATCTTGTTCTTTGAGCCGTCTGCCTCTATGACCTCGGCGGTGTCCACGAAGATGTTACCCAGCTCCACCTCTACACCAACGTCGGTCTCAATAATCTTCATCTCATCAACTATCGCCTGGAGGCGGTTTTCTATGAAGTCGTTAAAAGAATCCACATGCTGCCTCACCAGTTCGCGCTTCTTCAAAAAGGACGTTAAAACAGGTTTTCTGTCCATAGCTCGTGCCTCCTACTCACTCACGACCACACGGTAGTAAACACTCTCTCCGGCGGTCTTGCTCTTTCTGGTAATCCTGATGATGTCCCCTACATTCGCCTTTATCTTCTGTACCATAGGGTCGGTTTTCAATATTTTAGGGAGCTGTCCCCTGCTTATGTTCAGTTCATCCAGTACCCTTCTTGCCTCCTCCTCACTCAACACCTCATGCTTGGGCACCAGTTCATGTTTGGAAATATCTACCCTTCTCACACATCACCCTCCTTTTTCAGCAGTACCTCTCGGCACCGCAGATATAAACGGGCCCGACGGGATTCGCAACGCAACCACAGTTGGTTGCATCAACATATCGCCCCATTGCTACGCAACAGGGCCATGAGGACCATGAAGCGGGCCCGACGGGATTTGAACCCGCGACTCTCGGCTTAAAAGGCCGATGCTCTAGCCAGACTGAGCTACGGGCCCTCTTACCGTTACCTTGAACGTTATCAACAGAAAAAACGCCATCCAATACTACACTTTGCATCGTCATGCAAGATACCTCATTTGAAAGGGAGAACGCCCTGGTCGGGATTTGAACCCGAGTCACAGGAGTGACAGTCCTGCATGATAGGCCGAGCTACACCACCAGGGCATGCTGAAATTATCTTCATTTCCACTCCTGCCGCTCTGTCAAAAGGGTGAGGATAAGTGGGCTGGCGGCGTCCCCGGCTTCCCGAGGGCTCTCGCACCTCAGTACCACCGGGATCGCTGGAGGACTTTACTTCCGTGTTCGGATGGGAACGGGTGTGGCCCCTCCGCTGTGGCCGCCATACCCTGTGCAATTGCTGAGCAATTGCCTCCATGATATTTAAACTTTGCGCTGACAAAATTTCTGATTATCCTTTAAGCGGGATAACCTATAAAAATATTATGGTAATACCGCAGCGTCAGAGTATAAACACTGCCGCAGCAACGACGGTGGTCCATTTGCCGCGCTGCTCAACCACGGCGCTCTGGGTGACATTGAAGGTCTTTACTATCTTGCCGCTCATCATGAATATATCCTTGCGTTCATCGTAGTCGCGGTCAGGGTCGAAGTCTATGCCCAGCGTCGTCGCAAGCATTGTCGCCGCCAGATCCTCGGCGTACTCTCCTGCCTCTTTCTCGCTCTGCCCGAAGCTGTGGTGCTCGCTCAGGTAACCGTACAGGTTTCTGTCTTTGGGCACGGCGCATCCCACTGAAGCTGTGATTAGACGGTGGGGCTCGTTGCTCGCATTTTCGCTGAGCACACAGAAGGCCATCTCGCCCGGGCTGAGCTCCTTCAATCCCTCCTCACGGGGCACAATCTCGCAGTGGGGCGGGAGTATGCTGGACACGCGCACCAGATTGAACTGCTCTATACCCGCGTCGCGAAGGGCCATCTCAAAGGATGATAACCTCTCCCTATGCCTGCCCACGCCTCGGGTGAAAAAAACCTTACGCGGAATCATTCTCATGCGGCATGGGCGAGTTTTCTAACATGTGCAGAGATTTAAAATTTGAGAGACTCAAGCACAGCTATCAGCGCCTGTATATCTCCCTGCTCAGGTACATGAAGGGGGTATCAAGAGCAGCTATCGCAAGTTTGACCATGTACTGCCCAATAATCATCTGCCCTATCGGAAAGCCCGGGATGCCGTAGAAGGCGATGATTATAAACAGTGAGGTGTCTATGAACTGCGAGACCATGGTGGAGGCGTTGTTCCTGAGCCACAGGTATTTACCGCCGGTGAGCTGCTTCCAGAAGTGAAACGCAAGCACATCGAAGTGCTGCGAGATCAGGTAGGCGACCATGGAGCCCACGACTATTCGCGGCACGAGGGAGAAGAGGGTTTCAAAGGCCTGCTGATGCGGCCAGAAGGGTGCGGGAGGCAATTTCACGGCTACAGTAATCACCGCCACCAGGATGACATTTGCATAGAAGCCCGCCCACACGGCGCGGTGTGCATCGCGCTTTGAGTAGAACTCAGACAGCATGTCAGTGAGCAGAAAGGTAACTGAGTAGGCCACGACCGCCGCGGGCACAGTTAGGCCGGCGATGCTGGTTATCTTCACCGCAGTGATGTTGGCAATGACCACTAGGGAGGCGAATGTCGCCACAAGAAAGTCGCTGCTCCTGCTCCGCTTTGCGATGTAGCTCGCAACCACGCAGAAGGAGAGGATGAGCACTGCCCAGGCCGCGAAGACGAGCATGGAGAATAATCAGTACAGAGGGATATAATTTTTGCTGAAATTTGGAGAACTGAAGTACAGGCAGAGGCTGAGCGAGGAGGAAACGCTGACAATCTCTCTTCACTTTTTCTACGATTTCTAACTTTAGGCAGATTAACCTATTTTTCACTCCCTCTTAAATCTTCCATCAATGGTAATGTATTCCTCCGCCCTTTTTAGAAACTCCACACCCTTTTCAAAAAGATCTACTGCCTCATCTTCTCCAATTTCAAAGATCACGTCATAATCTGACTTCTGCCTCCTCTCAAAGGATTTTGATAAGAACACCGAGAATTCCTCATCGAATTCTCCACTCTTGATAAAATTTTTCCCGAACTCGGCTAACACTCCTTTATGGGTTTTGGGCTTAATATTTTTCAGGAACAACAATGCCCTCATGGCGTGATACGCAGAATAATAAATCATACTGACAGCCTCTTCAAAATGCCCCATTTCCAAATTGTCCTTCGCAACCTTTAATTTCTTCTTAGCCTTACGCAAGTGCAACTCCGATAGTTTTCTTGATGAATTCACCATGGCATATTCCTTCTCTTGCGATGTTTTCAATCAGGGGGGTTTGAAGCTCCACCATCGAGCAAAACTCCTCTGGATTTACTAAAATAAGCCCGATTACAACCCCTCCCCTGAGGTACTCGCCCGCTATTCTGTATATCCTCTCAGTAACCTCTTTCTCGTCCACCACCACCATTACGTCCACGTCACTCTCCTCAGAGACCCCACCCCTCGCAACACTTCCGAAAATCACGGCATCCAGTGCACCTGCTTCTACCGCCTTTCTGCAGAACTCCTTACCTATCTCTAAAAGGGACTTCACAGGCAGCCCTCCTCTCGTATAATCTCTGATTACCCACAGGAAAGGAATCTAAAATTGTGGCTCAGTGAGGAGGAGCTTGAGAAGGGGAGATGGCCAAGCTATGTTAAAGAATGGAAAAATTTAAAAGTTAGAAATAGGCCTAATTTTTGGATAATAATTTGCCGAGATAAATAATCCTGGCTATAGATGGTATATGGCTGCGACTTTTGCAAACCATTAAAGATGATTTAGATAGCATTCATGTCGTCTTTATAAATAAAATTCCATCAGACCTCTCCCTTGTACTTGCGAAACAATTTTCTACTTCCCCTAGCATATTAACCCTTCACGGAATTGAGAGGATGCAGGGGCTCAGAAGAGAGGTTAGCTTGGGAGAGGCCGTAGTTTACGGTGTGGGCATAATCATAGGCGCGGGTATTTACTCCCTCATAGGTGAAGCTGCAGCAACCGCCGGGAATGCCCTCTGGTTAGCTTTCCTGATAGCCGCGTTTATAAGCGCCTTCACAGCGCTGAGCTATGCCGAGCTGAGTGCCATGTTTCCGAAGAGCGGGGCAGAGTACTTCTATGTTAAAAATGCCTTCAACAGCGAAGCTCTGGCTTTTATAACCGGCTGGCTAATAATACTGGTGGAGATAATCGCCGGTGCAACCGTCGCGCTGGGCTTTGGAGGTTATCTTCACGAGCTTACCGGCGTCGACCGTGTTGTCTCTGCCCTGCTCCTTCTGGCAGCGCTGGCGGTGATAAACTACGCCGGCATAAAGCAGAGTGTGCGCTTCAACGCCGTCCTGACCCTGGCGGCGGTACTAGGGCTGCTGATGGTCATCCTGGCTGGTGTTCCCAGGTTTGGAAGTGTTGACTACCTCGAAATGAGCTTTGGGAGCTGGGGGATACTCACAGCGGTAACCGTGGTCTTCTTCGCCTATCTGGGCTTTGAAGACCTGGCGAACCTCGCAGAGGAAATCAAGCACCCCTGGCGAAACCTGCCCCGGGCAATTCTTCTCGCCCTCGCCATAACCACCCTGCTCTATGTGCTGGTTTCCCTGGCAGCGGTTTCAATAGCACCGTGGCAGGAGTTCGCGGCCAGTGAGGCCCCACTTGCAGTGGTTGTTGAGGGAGCTGGGCTGCCCCAGGAAATAATAATCCTCATTGCCCTCTCCGCCACTGCGAGCACAGTGCTCATCTTTCAGATTGCCAGCTCCAGAATGCTCTACGGCGTCGCCAGAGATGGTGCACTCCCCGGAATTCTGGCAAGGGTGCACCCCACTCGAGGAACACCCCACGTAGCGATAGCATCAGCAACAATTCTGAGCATGGCCTTTGTGCTGCCGGGCGAGATTCGTCTTGTTGCACTGCTCACTGACTTCTGCGCCTTTGTGATATTTGCGCTGGTGAACCTCTCGGCCATAGCGCTGAGACTGCGGCGCCCGGAACTTCGCAGACCCTTCAGAGCACCTCCAAGTGTGTACAATGTCCCCCTGACGAGTGTGCTTGGGCTGCTCTCCTGCATTGCGATGCTCCTTACCTTCAGCACAGAGATAGCCCTCGCCTTTACTGTCCTCACCCTGGCTGGCCTAGCGGTACATGCACTGCGCAGGCGAAGGGATTATAAGTTCTCGCGATGATTTTTATCTGGTGATGCCATGTTAATCTCAACCACATGTAGAATCCAGGGCAAGAGGATTGTAGAAACCAAGGGCGTAGCAATGGGGAATACTGTGAGAGCGAGGTTTATCGGTAGAGATATAATCGCAGGAATAAGAAACATCCTTGGGGGCGAACTCAAAGAGTATACCAAGATGATGGAAGATGCAAGGGAGGAGGCAATTAAGAGGATGCTGGAAAATGCAGAGCAGCTTGGGGCCAACGCTGTGGTGGGTGTGCGCTTCGTCACCTCACAGATTGCCCAGGGAGCGGCTGAGCTTCTCGCCTACGGCACTGCCGTAGTGGTGGAGGACGCTGAGGAATAGCTTTTCCATTGTTATCCTAACCTGAGAGGGCATGCGCCTTCTCCTAATACACCCCCATTTCCCCTATCTAGGCAAGGATTTGTTTCCTATCGGGCTGGGTTACCTAGCAGCGAGCGTAGATGACATCGCCGAGGTGGAGGTTATAGACGAGGGTGTGGAGAAGGTAACCCCTGAAAAGCTCAGGGAATTCAATCCCGACTTTGTCGGAATAACCGCAACAACGCCCTCTTTTGCTAGAGCAAAGGAGATAATCTCGCTGATCAGGCGCACCCTGCCTGAGGCAACAGTTATAATGGGCGGCACCCATGCCACTTTCCGTCCGGAGGATGCTCTCAATGCAGGGGCGAGCATTGTTGTGCGGGGAGAGGGTGAAGAGACGCTGAGAGAAATCCTCCGTGGTGAAGATTTGGGAGAAATAAGGGGGATTTCCTACCGCGAAGGAGATGAGGTGGTGCACAACCCTGAGCGCGGGTTGATTCAGAACCTGGATGCGCTACCCCTCCCGGCTTGGCACTATTTTCCCCTGCATGCATACAGGATAATGAGCCTTGTCTCGGCGCGGGGCTGCCCTTACCGCTGCGCCTACTGCAGCGCGGCACAGTTCTGGCACCGCAAAGTGCGCTTTCGCTCACCGCGAAATGTGGTTGAGGAGGTGGAGAGGCTCTACTCCCTGGGCTTTAGAAGGCTGCGCTTCATGGACTCCACCTTCACCCTAGATAAGAGGCGCGCCCTGGAGGTCTGCTCCCTCATAGAGGAGCTGGGGCACAGGGATTTAAGCTGGAGCTGTGAGACGCGAGCTGACCACCTGGACGAGGAGCTTTTGGAGGCACTGAGAAGTGCTGGCTGCAACCTAATCTGCCTGGGTGTGGACTCCGGCGCCCAGGAGGTGCTCAATGGATGCCGGCGCGGCTTAAAAGTGGGGCAGATTAGGCATGCGATTCTCGCAGCCCGGGAGAAGGGGATTAAGGTAAGAGCTTATGTCACCTTCGGCTTCCCGGGTGAAACTCAGCAGAGTGTACGCGCCACAGTTAAACTCCTTGAGGAGACAAAGCCCGAGCAGATTCTGCTCAGCCTCGCAACGGCCTATCCGGGCACCGAGCTGGAGAAGGGGTGCAGCATAGAGGTGCATGAGAACTGGATAAAAAAGTTCCACGGGCATGGGCTCGGGGCCAAGCTCTACTTCCCGGATACGCTCACCCGCAGGGAGTACACAAAGCTTGGAGATTACATGTACCGGGAGATTCGCAGGATAAACCGTGAGATGAGAAGGACAAATCGTGCTACTCTAAAAACTTAAGACCCCGAGAATGCTGAAAGAATATATCGAGGCATAGTTTCCTAGTACCCTTTAGCTTTAGAAGCACATTCCGCTGCGTAGAGGTCCCCAAGCCTCTCCACACCTTCTTTGAATCCCCAGCCCTATATTCTGTTTTTGAAAGTTCCGAGAGAGCCTTAAGTAAATGGTCTTCGATTTTATGCATCTCTGAGGGCGCATCATCAATTCCACTTATAATCAAGATAAGCTCAAATTCTCTTGGACCAAGCCTACAGGTATAGCGCAAAAGCCTCCTATGGATGTCTTCTCTTTCAAATTTTACGTTCATCCTTCTAAGTTTGTCTTCTATTCGCCTGTACAACTCTTCTAACTCATCACTTTCCTGATCCATTACTAGGGCTATCTTATTAACGCTCAAACGAGGGACAACGACCGACAGCTCACTTATAGCCCCTATTCTCGGATTTATGGGTTTTACTATTCCAATCGTTTTCTCGCCGTTGAGGTGATGGCAGATTATAGGAATGACGAGGTCATCTATGTTTCCGTTCCCGAGTATTATAAGGGAACGAACCTCTCCCTCTTCTGATAAAACGGTGTTTTTAAAATCTTTTGATATTAATTTTGACAATTTTCTCTCCATCTTTGCTTTAAAGTGTGGATGAAGAGGCTTTAGTCTCACACTATCACCGTATCTGCAAGTCTGACGTCAATTCCCGCAGAAAGCAGACTATTAACTTCGTCTATTGACAGTTCACTGGTTTTAATCACACCGCCTTTTAGTGTAGTTGTGCAGATTTTAGCGCTCTCAATAAACTCGGCGATTATCTTAGCAGCCTCAAGGCTGTGGGTTGTGGTCACAACCTGGACTCCATTCTCGATTAGCTCTGAGAACCACTCCGCTAATCTTACAAGCATGCGGGGGTTCATGTGAGACTCTACGTCGTCCCAGAGCAGAAGCTTGGGCTTTGTAAGCTCGTAAAGTATCCTGGCGGTTATGTATATCTGGGCGCCCGCACCGAGGTCTCCAAGTCTTATCCTGGTGCCGTCTTCCAGAAAGCCAAATACTGCGAGTCTCCCTCCAAGAAATGGCTCTATTGTTATATTCACAAAATTCTCATTTACCAGGCGAGAAATGTCCTTTGCAACCTCCTTGGTTATGCCCAGATTCATTATATTTGCCCAGTTGTTATGCATGTACCAGTAGGCGTGCTTTGTAAGCTCCGCGGATACCAGAAGGGATTCTCCGGTCAGCAACTTGCTTAAGAGCCATGGATCTATCTGGTCAGCCGATGCTCCAAGCCTTCCAAAGGCTTTGATAGTTCCTGCTGGTGTTTGAACAGAATAATTGATAGGAACTTGTTTATTTGTAGTTAGGTATATTTGGTCATCCTTTTTCAGAAAATATAAGTAGATATCATCTAACTCTATCATCGCCTCATCGGAAGTGTACTTGTACAGCAGAAAGGCGTAACCCGCACTCGTAAGGGTTTTGTGCAATTCATGGAGTAGTGAAGCAGCATTTAGAGGCAGAGCAACACTTTCTTTGTCCGGTTTATTCGAATATTTTATATATTCTTTCATATATGGAACAGAGCGAAGCGGATTTGGAAGAAGAAAAAGCGCCTCAAGTATTGTGCTCTTGGCGGAGTTGTTCGCTCCTATAAGTATTGTCATATCCCCAAGTTCAACTTCGCCTTCCTTCACTCCACGGAAATTTTTAAGTTTTAGCTTTTTGGTTTCTGCATCGCCCATGTTTAAACCTGTTTTATCCAGAGCTTAAAAAGGTTTCTCAAAACCTTGTATTTGATTTTGAAGGAACCTAACTAAAAAGCTGAGTCTCTTGAGGTCGTGAGATTTAAAATAGCCCGTGTCGTTAACCTGCCCGCTTATTTACATGCGAAGGCGCGAGAAAGAGGTGCGCTGCTCCGCCTGTGGAAGCACGCGCGAAGAGGCAAGTGTTGTTGGCAAGACCTCCACGATTAAACGGGGTGTGAAGACGGTGTATGAGGTGCTGCGCTGCAGGTGCGGCAGGATATACCGTGGTGAGATAATTGAAAAGAGGGAGCTTCCAAAGCGGGTTACCGGCGGATAGATGCACTATGAACAGATGTCCTTGGGCTAGCCCTGGCTATTTTTGGTTATAAATTCCACCGCTTTCTTCGCCGCCTCTTTTGCCTGGTGCACACAGTCGTTTATCCCAACACCACGGTACGCGTTGCCTGTTAGTATAATACCCGGGTAACTGTTCAGCCTCGCCTCTATACGTTCAAGGCGAGCGGCATGTCCAACAAGATACTGGGGAATTGCCCGCCGATGGCGGTATATCCGCACCATCTCAGGCTCCGCATCTATGCCCATGGTATCCCTGAGGTCACGCCTGCATGCCTCGATCAACTCCTCATCGCTGAGCATCGCCTTCTCCTCGGCTCTTGCTCCGCCCACCATCATGCGCAGGAGCACCTTGCCCTCAGGCGCGCGGTTGTCGAACATACTGGAATCCCACAGGCAGCCCAGGATTGTTTTCCCCTCCTCGTGGGGCACAAGGAAGCCAAAGCCATTGAGCTCGTGCTTTACATCGCTGCGCTCATAGCCGAAGGCAACAACTGCGAGCTTTGTGTAGGGTATTCCGCGCAGTTCCTCCGCAAGCGTTGCATCAAGGCTCTCCAGCATGCCCGCTGCCGCATAGGCCGGAGTGGCCACTATCATGGCGTCGCAGGCGATGCTTCCTCTCTTGGCGAGGTGCACCACATAACCTGCCTCATCTCGCTCTATACCTGCCCCCGCTCTGCCGAGGAGGAGTTTATCCTCTAGGCGGGATGCGAGGGTCTGGGTCAGATACTCTATCCCCTCCGGGAATGAGGTTAGCACACCTCCTGGACCTGCGGCACTCCCCGGCTTGTATGTCCGCTTTCCCTCCTTCTCTATCTCAGCCAGCTTCTTCATCTCCTTTGCCTTCTTCATGCGCTTCAGCGCTGCGCGCATCAAGCTACCGTCACCTTCCCTCTCAAGCGCCGCCATCACAGGAAATGCGCTCTTCAGGCTCATTCTGTAGGGATCACCGGCGAAGACGCCGCTCACCATCGGTGCAACAAGCTTGCGCAGCGCCTCTTCGCCCAGATGGCGCCTGACAAAGCTGGCGATGGTTTCATCCTCCTCCTTCGCAGGTCTGGTGAAGGGCTCCAGCGCCATGCGGAGCTTACCCTTCCAGGAGAGTATATCAGAAAAGAGAAAGCCCATAGGGTTGGCTGGCAATTCGCGCAGCCTGCCCTCGAGGTATATGAACCGCCTCCTCGCAATGTCCTTGCTGGGCATTAAGCGGGAGCTTATCCCGAGGTCGTCGCAAAGCTCAAGGGTGAAGGGCTTGTTGTCCAGAAAGCCGTTGCTTCCCGCCTCTATCACATACCCTTTATAATGCTCGCTTCTTATCTTCCCTCCAGCACGCGTGGAGGCCTCCAGGAGGGTTACCTCCACCTCCTCACCGGCCTCCTCTGCAAACCTCTTCACATAAAAGGCGGCGGTTAGACCTGAGATTCCCGCGCCTATGACAGCAATGCTCTTCATAAACTCACCTGTCTATTTATTATTTTAACAATTTAAAAAAGCTTTACCACAGAAGTGTTATTCTCGGGAGGTGCTACGCTTAATCAGCCGGGCGAGAGCCTCCATGAACTTCGGCGATGTGTTCAGTGACTCGCTCCTGCGGAAGTTTTCTATCCCCAGTTTCCTCGCAAGGGCAGCGTAGTGAAAGTCTATCTCATAACGCGTCTCTATGTGGTCGGAGACGAAACTCACGGGCACAATCAGAACATCCCTCCTGCCCTTTTTCGCAAGCTTGCGAAGTACCTCCTCAACGCCTGGAGAGAGCCACTTTCCGAAGCGAAGACTGCTCTGATATGCGAGATGCCAGCTCTCTATGCGTGTGCGTTCAACAATGCCCTCACAGGTAGCCAAGACCTGCTCCTCATAGGCGTCTCGCCTTGCCATCTTTTCAGGAAGAGAGTGAGCAGAGAATATCACCTCCACCTCCTCGCGGCGGGAGAACCTTTCAAGGGCTGTGCTCACCTTCTCTGCCAGGGCGTCGAGGTAGGGCGGGAAGTCACCCCACCTGTCAATGTACCTCACCTCAAGCTCTGCATTTAGCTCTGCGAGGGCGCGCTCCATCTCCTTTATGCAGGTACCGGTTGTCGCGCGGGCATAGTGGGGGTACAGGCTCAGGCCCACCACCTCGTGTATCCCTGCCTTGAATACACTCTCAATAGCCTCAGGGATGAAGGGCCTGGTGTAGCGCATCCCCCGGAAAACCTCATAGCCTGAGCCAAGCTTCTTCCTGAGCGCCGAAGCCTGGGCGCGGGTTATGGCCGGGAGAGGGGAACACCCGCCTATTAAGGCATAGCGCTTTTTAACCTTCGGAGCGCGCAGGGTGGCGAGCACCCATGCAAGGGGCTTCTGCAGCGGACCCGGAAAAGGCACAACCTCTGGATCCGAGAAGAGGTTGTAGAGAAATGGCTTAACCGCCTCCACCGACTCGGGTCCGCCCATATACAGAAGCACCACTGCCTTTTTACCCATGAAGTAAAACTCGCTCTACGGTAATAAAAAGTTAAGGCAGGGGTGTAAGTATGTACCCCTCGTCCACGTTCCCTATTACAGCACACTCTCCAGTGTGCCAGCAGTAGCTCGCCACGTAGGCGCAGGTTATGGCGTCCAGCAAGTCCTCATACTGTTTGAGCGCTTTACCGCGCAGCTTCTCCACCTCCACACTGAGAATCTCTTCCGGTACATGCAGTGGCGGCTCTGCAGTGGCTAGAGAGCCGAGAAGCTTCTGATATCGCCTGAACTCGCGGTAGCGCTGCTCATAGCTCCTCCCGGGACAAGCCTTGTACTTCAGGGTTTTACTCAAGTCGAAAATGGCCACCATCGCCGCGTGGGGAAAAACCTCGGCAAATGCCCTGGCTTCGAGGGGCTTTCTCAGTCCGGGCATTTGCACAAAGCCTGCTTTCTCCAGAAGTTTTGCCAGCCTCTCCCCGCGAACCTCGCCGTAGCGCTCCAGCAGCGAGCGATTCACCGGGTAAACCCCCGCTTCGTAGCGCCTGAAGAGCCTTGCAACCAGGCGGTCACACTCTCTGCTTCCATGGAGGTTGTGCACCACCAGCGGTGCATCTATGGCAATGAATGCAGGGGCATCCCTTGTAGCGGTCAGGATGCAGGCGGAGATTTCCTCCACGCTTCCCAGGGCAGGGGCCCAGCTTACAAGCCTGCTGCCATGCGCCACCGCCACGGCGCTTGTGTTGCGGGGCGACCATGCAAGGTCAACACCCACGAAGAACATGGTATTTATAGCGCGGGAAGCAAATATAAAGTGATGCACAATGCCGAGGTTGAAGCCAGGCTTTCTGCAATTGAAAAAGAATTCAATGAGGCAGAGTTCTGGAGGCTGGTCTCCAGGGTGAAGCGCAGCAGAGCACTTGCAGAGAAGTATGCGGAGCGAATTGCGCACATAGACGCCGGGTTATTCAGGAAACGCGCCAGGGTCAGGGTGAGCATAGCCGCAGGGAGTCTTGTGATGCTCCTTCTAGCTGCCTTCGCCGTGTTTATAATCCTTCTTGCCCCCTCTCTTGAGGCCCGCCTTCACGGCTTGCTGATGCTCTTTGCCACCTTCCTGCTCATGACAGCACTTCATCCTCTCGCCCATCTCATCGCAGGGAGGGCACTGGGCATTCGCTTTCTCTTCTACTTTCCAGATGGACCTGCGAAGATTGAGCCAACACTCAAGGTGGACTATGCCAGCTACCTTAGAGTCTCACCTCAGGCGAGGGCAGCGATGCATTTCTCAGGCATAGCCGCAAGCATCCTGGCCACGGCAATTGGTTTTCTTGCGGCTTATCTCACACAGGCTCCGCGATTTGCCATCCTGAGCCTGGCGGCGCTGTTATTCATCAATACTATCCTCGAATTCTCGCCTCCACTGCTCGTGAGGCTGGGTTTCAGGGGCTTCAGGAAATCCGATGCCTATCGCGCCTTTCGCGAGCTCAAGCAGAGAGAGGAATAGCGCGGTGCATTGCCCGCCCGCAATAATTAATCCCATGCGAAATTCTGTAAAAATTTTAATTTTTTAGATGTATTCAAAAATATTTTAAATTGATACTGCATATGCATGATACGGAGAAGAAAAGCATGAAAATAGGGCTTTTAACTCTGGGATTATTTATACTTGTACTTCTAACAACTCCAAAAGCAGTGGCCAAGTTTACAGGACAGCATAAGTTCATAAACGGGAGCGATGTGAACTGTGAAACATGCCATGTGGCCACAGGCACGGAGCTTCATTCCAGTGCGGTTCACAACTGGAGTGCGGCAGATGTAGGTACATCTCCCTGCAAGGTGTGTCACATTCCAAACACTCAGAGGTCGGTGGAAGATTATTATAATCCCTCCTCTTCAGGCGGTACAGGAAGGTATCACGCGGCGGCTGTGGTGGAATGTACCTACTGCCACGGTATCAGAAACGGTACCTCAACAGACATAGGTGGCTTAACAATACCCCTGGCCAATGTTACAGAGGAATTTGGAGAAGGTACCTTTGAGGCCCACAGGCCCCTGTATCTGAGAGCCCAGAATGCCTCAGGTATTGACACACATGATTTTCTGACGGGAGTCAATGAGGCATGCATAACATGCCATACCTATGCTGCCAACGTTACAGTGACCGAAATCCCGAGGCATCTCAACGTGACCTCTACTGCAAAAGATTGTCTCGATTCAGATCCAAGCTGTGAGCTCCGGTGGAATGTCAGCCTGGAGATGATTGGTTGAAAAAATTAAAATATTCCAGAGATTTTACAGAGATTCCACCCCGGCTCCAGGAGGCATTGACATAAACAAAATTTTAATGTTCTATAGAAAAATTTATATAGGTTAATTATAGGAGATAGATATAGAGGTGGAAAACATGAGAAAGATATTGCTGGTGCTTGGTTTGCTGGCTGTTGTGATCCTCGTCATGCCTAATGCAATGGCGAAGTTCACAGGCCAGCACAAGTTTATAAATGGAAGCAGTGTACAGTGTACCACCTGCCACGGCTCAATAAATACAGAGCTTCACAGCGGCAATGCTCACAACTGGAACATTTCAGATCCAGCGGATGGGCAGTGCAGGGTGTGCCACATAATAAAGATATCCGGAAGTTCGCTTGAAAACACCTACCCTGGCACAACAGCCAGCTATCACGCTGCTGCACTGGTGGAGTGTACCTACTGCCATGGACAGGAGAACGGAAGTGCAACAGGTTATGGAACATCTAACATACCTGGAGCTAATATTACCTCCGAGTTTGAAGACAGCACTATAGAGGCGCACATTCCGCTGTACAAGCGTGCAAAGAATGCCTCTGGCAAGGACACCACCGACTTTCTTATGGGAGCCAACGAGGCGTGCATAGCGTGTCACACCTATGGTGCTGAGGTCACAGTGTATGAGCCTGCAGTAGCGCTGAAGATAAACGCAAGCCTCAAGAACTCTTCCGACTGCACAGAGGGCACAGACCCCAACTGCTACACCAGTAGCAGTGGCAACAGCGTAAGCTGGCAGATAGTGATGGAGTTCAACACAACACTGTAGAGGGAGCTTTCCTTGCTCTCTCTTTTTTTATTTTTTGGGGATAGGGTAGATGTTTAAAAGGAGTCTCCTGCTCATACTTGGCCTCTTTGCACTGGTTATTCTTATAATGCCCAATGCAATGGCGAAGTTCACAGGCCAGCACAAGTTTATAAATGGAAGCGGCGTTGACTGCACCACCTGCCATCCAAGTGTGCACAGCGAGATAACCTCGGGCGCTGTGCACACCACCCACGGATTTAATACCTGGCCCTGCCGGGGGTGTCACATCCCTGCATATGGAGACGGCGACGTGGGAGGATTGCCTTCTTCATCACCCTATTACAACCCCTATGGAAGTGACACAGGCAAGTTCCACGCTGCAGCGCTGGTGGAATGCACCTTCTGCCATTTTAACAACCCGGAGTGCGCCTCCTGCCATACCAAGACAAATGTAACTGCCGAATTTGAACTGAGTACCGTGGAGGCGCACATTCCGCTGTACAAGCGTGCGAAGAACGACTCTGGCAAGGATACCACCGACTTCCTTATGGGTGCCAACGAGGCGTGCATAGCGTGCCACAGCTATGGGGCCAATGTCACAGTGTATGAGCCCGCAGTAGCGCTGAAGATAAACGCCAGCCTCAAGAACTCTTCCGACTGCACAGAGAACACAGACCCCAACTGCTACACCAGTAGCAGTGGCAACAGCGTAAGCTGGCAGATAGTGATGGAGTTCAACACAACATTGTAGAGTGCAAAAATAGACAGTGGTTAATTTTTTGATAAAAAGATAATGAACATCATTGAAAAAACACTCGTATTCTATGTCGTAGTCGTTCTTGTAATGCTTTACTTCTTAAGTGGTGTTCGCTTACCCTGGGGTAGGGTGATTTACAGGATAAAACCATTGAGAGAGAGGATGGTCAGGAGGGCAAGAGAGAGAAAAATAAATGCAAAGATCGTCCGTCTGGTTTTTCCGCGCCGCCCGAAGAGCCTTTCTGAGATTCTGCTCGTCTCCATCCTGTATCTCTTTCTGGGTTATCTAATCCTTTCAAAGATATTCTTCTTCGCTGTGGTCATGAGCGATAGCATGCGCCCCACATTTGAAAAAGGAGACCTGGTACTGGTTCAGACCCTCTCCAAGGAGCCCC